>CALLQM010000270.1 GCA_938014855.1 uncultured Clostridia bacterium
AGATTGAACCGCAAAGTTCCAGTCAGCCAATTTTATCTTCCGATGAGCCAAGTAAGGAAGATTCTTCCCAATCAATTTCGGAAGAAATCTTAACATCCAGTTCTCAAATCGAAAATAATATCTCAACTCTACCCGAATATGAACAATATCAAAAATATGTGGAGCCTTTTATGTATGAAATCGGGTGGAAATCTTGGGATGATCCAATGCAGTTAGACCCCGATGCTTTAGCAGTTTATTATATTAGTTTGGAAGGCATTGGAGAAATTAAGATACCTAGAGATGGTCCGAGGGACAAAGAGTTTGGAAATCCGTTAATGCCCGCAGAAGATGTGGAACAAGCAGTGCAAAAACACTTTGATGTCACAACAGAACATATGAGAAAATCTCAATATTACGACCCGGACACCAATTGTTATTGGTCGGGAGGAATCGGCAGTACAGCAGATGTTTATGTTGTTGGAACGGAACAAGACAATGATTTGCTTACAATTTATTTTAGAGCTCAAATCAATAGCAGTCTATATAAAGCTGCCTGGGACTGTAAAACTGTCATACAGATTTATGAAGATAATTATAAGTATCTATCATTTGAAAAAAATCTCATTTATGAAATCGAACCATGATTCAAAGAACAGGCTCCAACAAATTTGTTGGAGCCTGTATCAGGATAATTAATAAACACAGCCTTTCCAAATCTTATCGTCGTACATTGCTTTAAGTTCTTCAGGCGTTCTGTAAATAATGCGGGTGTTACCATTATAGTCCCAATTTGCTTCATAGCAAGTAAGGTCATGAGTCCGTGAATCAGACGCTGCAATAAATAATGCGTGCCCCCTATCTGTATACTTATTGTTTATCCAAATGGCAATACCAGGTACCCGGATACCGGATGTTGTATGTTCTGCATTACGCCAAAACTCACCAGGATACCAACCACTGGACGGTGAAGGTTTTCCTGTAACTTCTTTCCATTTCTGTGTTGCATAAGCTAGACATTCCATTATATTTTACTCCTTTTTATTTTATTTAAAAGCAATTGTCATTCTGGCCCTCTGCAGCGAACCGTTGTGATTTTTGCTTCTAATTACTATAAAGAGAAAAGAATCGGATTTGTAAACTCAATTTAATTTATAAATAAAAGAGCCGTACATAAAGGCGGCTCTTTTGAATACCAATGAAAGTAATTTCTTTACACACGGCCTAAAATTTTCTATACTATACTACGAATCCAATTTAGGGGGTGTTTTTTTGGCGGAACATTACAATGCCGAAATCCAATATGACGAACAAGCGGTACGTACGCTTGCCAATATGCAATACCGTGTATTTGGTGGAAAAATTCGTATCGCAGTAATCGCGGTCTGCTGTGTTTTTCTCGCGATAGGGGTGCTGGGAAATCTGAGTACTGCCTGGCGTATCTTTTTCCTGATGCTTGGCTGTATCCCAATTCCCAGCATCAATCTGCCCGCAAAGATAGTGGCCGAGCGGGTGATCAAACAGTTTAACGGGCATTTACCATCGATGTCCTACGATTTTGGAGAGGCGTCTTTCCATGTCGAAACGGAGCAAGGCAGTCAGGATGTACGGTACAGTGACGTTTTTCGGCTAATTGAGGACGACCATTCCTTATTTATCCTGATGCAAAACAAATCTGCCTATCTGCTGAATCGGGACGGAAATTTTGCGGACATCAAAAAACGATTGTCCCAATGTACCGGATTCGGCTGGGTTTCGCCGCGGAAATTTACGCAGGTTTCCTTGCGTACGCTAGTTCAGGATTTCCGGGCGACCCGGATGCGTTCTAAATAAAAACAAGATGGATGGGAAACGAAGCCAAAAATAGCGCAGAAATTCTGCTGATTGTATGTTTGTTTACTAAAATTTCTGCTTATGTTTTGGAAATATTGACTATTGAAAACCGAAAAACGTTTTGTTATGATTATATCAATGAAAACGTTTTCTCAAATTACAAAAGTTCAGAAGGGCGTCCTATGTTAACAATTCGTGATGTAGCGCGTATAGCAAATGTATCAATCAGCACGGTTTCGCGCGTGATGAACAATACCGCTCCAGTGGAGGAAGAAACTAGACAGCGTGTAATAGATGCCGTGCGCAGAACGGGATATAAAGCAAATACAATTGCGAAAGCTTTAAAAAGCGGGCGTACGAACACAATTGCTTTTGTCATTCCAAACCTTGAAAATATGATTTATCCTTCTCTTGCCACCGCCGTAGAGAATGAAGCGCAGAAATATGGCTATTTTGTGCTGTTCTGCAACACGCAGGAGAACCAAGCGAAAGCAGAAGGGTATATCGAGAAGCTCAAAAGAGACTTTGTAGATGGGTTTCTTTTTTCCACGGCACTGGCTGGTGACGAAAGCACCGAAATCCAGAAGCTGAGGGAAGAAGGTGTTCCCACGGTCTGCTTAATGCGTGAAACCGGAGATCCACGCGATTCGGTCGTTTCAGCCAATTTAGAGGGAGGCTACCTTGCCACCAAGTATCTGCTGGAAAGAGGATTCCGTGAGATTGCCGCCGTATGCGGGCGCCATAACATGGCTCTGTACGAGCAGCGGTTGGCAGGCTACAAAAAGGCTTTGGAGGAATTCAACATTCCGTTTGATCCACTCCTTTGCCTGCAAGGCGTTAAGGACGGGCAGGAGAACGGTTCCGAATGTATCTTATCCTACCATAAACAATATGGGCGGATTCCAGAATCAATCTTCGCACTAAGCGACCCGCTTGCCTTTGATGTGATGATTACGTTGAATCGGTTGGGCTATTCCATCCCGCATGATGTGTCGGTTATTGGATTTGATAACGTTCCATTTGCGGAAAACTATTACTTGACCACGGTTGAGCAGAAACTTTATGAAATGGCGCGTGCCGCAACCAGACAGCTGATTGCAATCATTGAAAAGCGCGAGATGCCCAACCAGCCCCAACAGGTTTTCCCCGTCAGGGTGGTGGAACGGCAGTCGGTTCGCTTTGCAGACGGCAAAGAAAAAATGAAATAATTTCATGTATCATGCGCGCTTTTGCGCGTGATACATGGCGGATGATAGGTAATGTGGCCGATTTTGGGCTGATGTAGAAGTAACTTTTAAAATGCTTAGTTTTAGACAGTTATTATTTTTTTGAAAGTTATGAAAACGTTTTCTTGTGTTATATTGTGATTATATTTTTTTGCAAAGTATGAAAACGTTTTCATAGTATAAATCATGTATACTAAAAAAGTTCCATCCTTATTTTGTAAGTTTTAAGAATGTAACAGGAGGAGATCAATCTATGGAGCCATTCATTGTCAATGCCAAGACGGATCTATATGCGATTCTCGGGGATCCGATTTCTCATTCGATGTCCCCGGTAATCCACAACAATGCCTTTCGGCGTTTCGGGATGGATAAAGTTTTTTTGGCGATGCGCTGTGACCCCAAACATGTCGACGAGATGATGCGTTCGCTCAAGTTTATGAATCTAAAGGGTTATGTCTTTACAATGCCGCTCAAAGAGATGGTATTTTCCTATATGGATGAGGTCAAGGACGAGGCCGAGATTACCGGCGCGATCAACTGCGTCCAGAATGAAAACGGCCGCTTGATTGGCTACAACACCGACAGCCGCGGCTTTTGGACGGCGGTTGCCTCTCGGAACGTTAAAAACCGGCCGATCAACCGGGTCTTTATCCTTGGAATGGGCGGATTTGCCAAAGCGGCCGCCGCACAGGCGGCTCTGCAGGGCGTGAAAGAGATTGTCGCAGTCAACCGGATGGAGGAGACCGCATATGTAGAGAGTTTTCGTGCTTTTGTCAGGCGCCTACAGAAAAAGGCGCCGCAAAGCACGGTGCGTTTGCTCGACTGGGATCCGACTCTTTGGAAAGAAGAACTAGCCGGGGCTGACGTGGTGGCGAATGCTACGCCGAACGGACTTAACTGTGACGGCGACCTGTACCTGCAGTTTCCATACGAATACGCGAACCCGGAAGCCATCTTTTTTGATGCAATCTATACTCCGCTCAAGACCAAATTTCTGGAAAAGGCGCAACAGCTGGGGCATCCAATTTCGGATGGACTGGATCTGCTCTCGCATCAGGGAGTCTGCTCGTTCAAAATTTGGACCGGCAAAGACGTGGAGCCTGAACAAATGCGGCAGGATGGGCTGCGATTCATCCGGAATCATACTAATTTGTGATTTATGACTGGTGATGTCATAAAAATAAAAAGTAAGAGAAAAAGGAGAACAAAAATGAAAAAATTACTCGCTCTTATTCTTCCACTTGCACTCACACTTTCGCTCACGGCTTGCGGCGGTTCTTCCGCTCCCGCGGCTTCCGAGGCTTCTGACGCTCCGGCAGCTTCCGAGACTTCGGCGGATGCATCCGATAAAGGTGAGGCCGAATATGTCCTAAAGCTGGGCGATGTTTTGGCGGAAGACCATCCACATTCCCAGTCTTATTATTGGTTTGCTGACCGAGTTGAGGAACTGACCAACGGCGCTGTCAAGGTTGAAGTTCATGTCAATTCCTCGCTGGGAAATCAGGCCGACCTGATTGAAGGGCTGCAGCTTGGCACCGTCCAAATTGCGAAATCGATGACAACCGGTCTTTCGGTTTACTGCCCCGAAATGCAGATCTTCGACCTGCCTTACATGTTCCAGAGCACCGATCAGTTCTTTAAAGTCATCGACGGCGAAATCGGCGAACACTATGCCAAAGACGTTCTGGGTACTCAAGATATGATTGGTATCGCTTATTTTTATGCCGGTTCACGCAGTTTCTACACCAATAAGCCGATTGAAAGCATAAGTGATATCAAGGGCTGGAAGATCCGTGTTCCGGAATCTCCGATTTTCATGGGTCTATGTGATGCTTTCGGATGTGCTGGCACTCCAATGGGCGTCGGCGAATTATATACCGCACTGCAGACCGGCGTTGTTGACGGTGCTGAGAACGCCCCAATCTTCTACTATCAGCAGAAACACTTTGAAGCGGCTCCTTACTTGACGATGACCGAGCATATCATGACCCCCGACATCGTTGTCATGAGCAAGAGCTACCTCGAATCCCTGCCGCAGGAATACCAGGATGCGATTATTCAGGCTGGTAAAGAAATGATGCAGCAAGAGCGCGAATTGTGGTTCTCGCAGGAAGAGGATGCGATCACTGCTCTGAAAGATGCCGGCGTGACCATCAACGAAGTGGACAAGACCGAATGGATCGATTCTGCTAAGAAAGTTTGGGACGACTTCCGCGACATCGTTGGTCAGGAGAATATCGATAAGATTCAGGCTCTGGCATAAGACAGGCGGCATAAAGATCCTGTTTGTTGTAAGGTAAAAAGCGCGCTCAGCAGGAACGCTGCTGGGCGCAATCACAATCATAAGTTATGGAGGCAAGTATGAAGACTTTCTTTTCCGGTTTGCGAAAAGTAGAGACCGCAATGGCAGTCATCTCCATGTCAGCCTTTACCGTGGTCGCTTTTCTGCAGGTTACCTTCCGTGTATTTCTGCATAACCCGTTGGGTTGGTCGGAGGAGCTGTGCAAATTCTTGTTCATCTGGTGCACCTTTATCGGCGCGATTCTTGTTTCCGCCGACAATGCGCACTTCTGTGTGGACTTCTTTGTAACAAAGTGCTCCCCGTTTGTGCAGAAGATTCTCAAATACTTAAGCTTTGTGCTGGTGGCTCTTTTCAGCGTCATTTTGATCTATTTCGGCATAAAGCTGATGCTTTCGAACATAAACCGCATCTCACCCGCAATGGGGATTCCAATGTACTATATCTATACGATTTTCCCCATTAACGGGATTTTGGTTATTCTGCACCTGATTGAATCAATCTGGAAGGATGCTAAGTCCGCCGGAACGGAGGTCTGACGCGATATGGCAGTTGTATTTATTGTTTTATTTATTATGCTGGTGCTTGGCGTTCCGATTGCTTATGCGATTGGTCTAGCGGCCACCTGGGGTCTGCTTTTTGTGGGAAATGTACCGCTGACGGTTGTGCCGCAGCGTATGTATACCATGCTGGATACCTTTTCACTGCTGGCGATTCCTTTCTTTATCCTGGCGGGAAACCTGATGGAAAAGGGCGGCATCTCCAGAAAGCTAATCACCTTTGCAAACACCATCGTCGGACATATCCGCGGCGGCCTTGGCATGGTGGATATTCTCAGCTGCATGCTGTTCGGCGCAATTTCCGGTTCCGGTTCGGCTGCAAGTGCGGCCATCGGCGGTATCTGTATTCCATCAATGCGTAAGCAGGGTTATGATAAGGAGTTTGCCGGCGCAATTACCGCGGTTTCCGGACCGCTCGGCATCATCATCCCGCCAAGCGTCGTCATGGTCATCTATGCGACCACCGCAAATGTTTCGGTCGGCTCGATGTTTCTGGCCGGCTATCTGCCGGGAATCTTTCTTGGCGTTATGATGATGGCATGTGTCTATGTCATTGCGCAGAAGAAAGGCTATCCTGCCGGACGCCGCGCGACGCTCAAGGAGTTTTTCGTCGCGCTTAAAGATGCGGTATGGGCGCTTCTCATGATCTTTATTATTATCGGCGGTATCTTTTCTGGCTTTTTCACCGCTACCGAAGCGGCCTGCGTATCGGTAATCTATGCGATGATTGTCGGTTTCTTTATCTATCATGAACTGCATCTGACCGACCTTAAGGATATCTTTGTCAACAGCGCAATGACTTCTGCAGGGATCATGTTCTGCGTGGCGACCACCAACATTCTTGCGTGGCTGATGACCAGCGAAAATGTTGCGGCAAAGGTTGGAGCGGCGATGAGTTCGGCCATTTCGAGCAAGGTTCTCATGCTGCTTACCATTAACGTCATCTTCCTGATTCTTGGAACCTTTTTGGATTCTACACCTGCAATCATTCTCGCAGTACCGATTTTACTGCCGCTGGTGACTCAGTTTGGCGTCGATCCAATCCACTTCGGTATCATCGTTATCGTCAATCTGGCAATTGGCATGAGCACGCCGCCGGTAGGAATCACCCTGTTTGTGTCCTCCCGTATTTCGGAGACTTCGCTGACCGATATGATTAAGCCGATGCTCCCATTGTGGACGGTTATGATTCTATCACTGCTGGTGGTCACCTTCTTCCCACCGCTGAGCATGCTGCTGGTCAATTTGTAAAGGAATCAGCGGACAAGAAATAGAGAGGAGAGTGTTCTCTCAGTGCAAGAACAAACAAAAATTACCATATCGGGCATGGAAATCCCCGCCCATTTTTACAATACCATCGTAATTGGTTCGGGAGCCGCCGCCTTCAATGCCGCCGACAGCCTGGTCGATTTCGGACAGAACGATGTCGCAATTGTTACCGAGGGGGTCAATATGGGCACCTCGCGCAACACGGGTTCGGATAAGCAGACCTATTATAAACTTTCGCTGGCTTCTGCAGCGCCGGATTCGGTGTATGATATGGCAAAGGTGCTGTATGGGGGGCAGTCGGTTCATGGTGACACCGCTTTGGTGGAAGCCGCCCTTTCAGCTCGATGTTTCTATAAGCTTGTGAACCTAGGAGTGCCGTTCCCACATGACCGTTACGGTCAGTATGTAGGCTACAAGACCGACCATGACCCCTCTCAGCGCGCAACATCCTGCGGACCGCTGACTTCTCGGTATATGACCGAGCATCTGGAGCGTTCGATTCGGCAAAAGGGGATAGCGATTTTTGATGGACTGCGCGTTATAAGCCTGTTAACAAAGTCAGAAAACGGTGAAACGAGTGTGATTGGGGCACTGGCCATCAATAAAGAAAGCCCAACGGCCAAGGAAGGACTTACGCTGTTTAGCTGCACCAACATTGTCTATGCGACCGGCGGCCCAAGTGCACTTTATTACAGCAGTGTCTTTCCACAGAGCCAGACTTGTGCCCACGGCGCGGCATTTTTGTGCGGAGCGAAGGGCAGCAATGTGGGCGAATGGCAGTACGGCATTGCATCCACCCAATTTCGCTGGAACCTATCGGGCACGTATCAGCAGGTGATTCCGCGCTACATTTCGACCGCGCCCGACGGGTCAGATCAAAGGGAATTCTTGATTGACTATTTTGAGGATTCTTCCGCGATGCTGAGTGCGGTGTTTCTCAAAGGCTATCAGTGGCCGTTCGACCCGCGCAAGACGCAGAAAGGCGGTTCATCCCTTGTGGATATTGCCGTCTACAATGAAATCAACCGCAAAGGGCGCCGGGTATTTTTAGACTTTACAAAAAACCCATCCTACGCAGGGAAAAACGAGAAATTCGACTTTTCGCTGCTTTCAACGGAAGCCTATCAGTATCTGGAAAAATCGGGGGTGCTGTTCGGCACGCCGATCCAACGCCTGCTGAAAATGAACCGGCCGGCATACCAGCTCTATGCAGATCAGGGGATTGATCTGACAAAGGATTTGCTCGAAATCGCGGTCTGTGCACAGCACAACAACGGCGGGCTGCAAGCGGATATGTGGTGGCAGTCTAACGTTAAGCACCTATTTCCTGTAGGCGAAGCCTGTGGCAATTTCGGCGTTTACCGCCCGGGCGGAAGCGCGCTGAACGCCGGTCAGGTAGGGTCGCTGCGCGCCGCTGAGTATATCGCCGCGCGTGCGGATGAGCCTCCATGTTCTGCAGAAGAGCTGCAATCCGCGGCGCAAGTAGAGATTTCCAAGATTTTGACCTTCTTCGCCGAACTGGCACAGCCCGGCGAAGGTAAGCGGCTCCCCAAGCAGACCCGGGAGCAGTACCAACGCGAAATGGATGTCTGCGCGGCATTTCTGCGCCGCAGCCAGGAGATGGAACAGCAGATCGAGCGGTGCAGGGGCTACCTTGCAAACTTGACACAGCAGACACTGGCGGATAGCACCGACCGCGTGATCGACGCGCTTATTAACCGGGACATCCTGGTCACCCAAATCGTTTACCTCAGCGGTATGAAAGCTTATATTGCGGACGGAGGCGGTAGCCGCGGTTCCTATTTGATTGACCGCGGAGACATCAGCTATCACAATTGCCGGGAGCAGGGGGTTGCATCCGTACTGGATGAGGGCCGTCATGCCGATTCCGTCCAACAGGTTACGCTGGAGCCGGATGGGCGGGTTACTGTTAAAAATATTCCATGCCGGCCGCTTCCCAAGGACGACTGCTGGTTTGAGGTCACTTATAATGATTATCTGAACGACCGTGTGATCGGTGCAAAGGAATAGAAAGGAATACCATGGAGCATAAAAAATTTCACTATCATTCATTGGAAGAGGTATTCGCGGAGCAAAAGCAGGTGGGCGTATCCTTCCCGCTGAGCGGGGATACGTCGGTTCTAAATACGCCGTTCGCCTTTGGAAAGGTGCAGATACATAACCGTATGGGGATTGCGCCGATGGAAGGGGCGGACTCCAACCCGGATGGTTCGCCCTCCGAAAAGACCTTTGAACATTATATCCGCCTGGCAAAAGGCGGGGCCGGAATCATTTGGCTGGAGGCGGTAGCCATTGTGCCGGAAGGCCGTTCCAGCCCGCACCAGCTCCTGCTCAGCCGCGAAACTCTGCCAGCATTCCAGAAGCTGACCATGCAGGTTAAGGAAGCGGGGATAAAAGCGAACGGCTTTGCGCCGTACCTGATTATGCAGGCCAATCATAGCGGACGCTATGCCAAACCGGACGGCGTCCCGCGCCCGATTATCGCATATCGGCACCCAATCTATGAACAGCACCGTCCCACGGATGACAGCTGCATTGCAACGGATGATTATCTAAAAAGCCTGGAGGAAAAATTCGGTCAGGCGGCACTGCTCTGCCGAGAAGCCGGGTTTGATGCGGTCGATATCAAGAGCTGCCACGGTTACCTGCTTGCGGAGCTCTCGTCGGCCTATACCCGTCCGGGATTATATGGCGGCAGCTTTGAAAACCGTTTCCGCCTTTTTATCAATGCGTACAAAAATGCGAAGCAGGCGGAGACGGATAATTTTCAGGTGGTTGCGCGGGTTGGCATCTATGATGGCTATGAGTACCCTTATGGGTTCGGCGTGCGTCCGGAAAGTGGACTGAAACCGGATTACAGGGAAGCAATCCGGCTGATGAAGATTCTGCATGAGGAATGTGGACTGCAGTTTGTCAATATTACAATGGGAAACCCCTATGAGGATACCCATGTTACCCGCCCATACGACTTGGGCAATTATCTGCCGCCGGAGCACCCGTTTGAAGGAATTGCGCGGATGTATGAGGGCTGCGCGGCCGTGAAAAAGGCGGTGCCGGGTCTCATGGTATCCGCTTCGGCACCCAGTTACCTGCGCGTTTTCTCGCCAAATCTTGCCGCGGGAGCAATCCTGAACGGCTGCTGCGACGAGGTCCTGTTTGGGCGGCTGTCGTTTGCCAACCCAGAATTCCCCAACGAAATTGCGGCAGCCGGATCAATTGATCCAAAAAAAGTCTGCGTAACCTGCGGCAAATGCGGTGTTTTGATCCGTGCCGGAAAATTGACCGGATGTGTGGTGCGCATGCCGCATCCTTACTTGGACATTCTGCGCAGTATTAATACCTAAAAGGGGATAATGTCAATATGATAAAAAAAGTTGTTGTTGTAACCGGCGCCCGCAGAGGAATCGGTCTCGGCATTGCAAAAGAGCTTGGACTGACCGGCTGTTATGTCGTCATGTCTGCGCGTTCCGCCGATGCGCAGGACGCGCTGGACGAGATGAAGGCGCTGGATTTGCAGGACAGCTGCGAATATATACAGTGCGATATCTCGAACGCGGATTCGCGTTTTAACCTAATCGATACGGTATGCAAAAAATTTGGCCGCCTCGACATTATGGTCAACTGTGCGGGCGTGGCACCAAAAGCTCGGCTGGACCTGTTGGAAACGACGGAAGAAAGCTATGACTATGTGGTGAATACCAACGCCCGATCAACCTTCTTTATGTGCCAGCTGGCGGCCAATCGGATGATTGCATTTAAAGAGGCAGGCAAAATTGTGAACTATTCTCCTTGCATCGTCAACATTTCCTCGATTTCTGCCTATACTTCCTCGACTAATCGTGCCGAATATTGCATCTCTAAGGCGGCAATCTCGATTACTACGCAGTTATTTGCGGACCGCTTGGCGGAATTCGAAATCCCAGTTTTTGAAGTTCGTCCCGGAATCATTATGACGGATATGACGGCGAAAGTGGTCGAAAAGTATCAGAAACTCATCTCGGAGGGTGTAACTCCAATCCGGCGGTTCGGCCAGCCGAAAGACGTTGCCGATTGCGTTGTCGCCGCATGTAGCGGCAGGCTTAACTTTGCTACCGGACAGGTGCTGAATGCAGATGGAGGATTCTCAATCCGCCGTCTGTAAGATCTTTATTGGTGCACATTTTTGGAACGAACACATAACGGAACGATAGAAAGGCGGCGCTTACTGTACAGAAAACGCCGCTTAACAATCACTAGATTACACAAAAAGGCATCCTCATCTGAGGATGCCTTTTCTTGCTTATGCGGTAATAATACGGTCGGCGCTTTGCAGGTTGAGCAGTTCGATTGCCTGCTCGCGCATTTTGTATTTTAAGATTTTTCCCGCCGCGTTCATTGGGAAACTGTCCACAAACGCGATGTAACGGGGCGTTTTGTGTTTGGCGATATGCGTCACGATAAATTCCCGCAGTTCTTCTTCAGTTAGCCCTGCGTTTTCTTTCGGGATGACACAGGCCATGATTTCTTCCCCGTACTGCTTGTCGGGGACGCCGATGACTTGCACATCTTTGACTTTGGGATGGGTATAAATAAAGTCCTCAATCTCTTTGGGGTAGATGTTTTCACCGCCGCGGATGATCATATCCTTGATGCGTCCGGTGATTTTAAAGTTGCCGTCCGGCGTGCGGCGGGCAAGGTCACCCGTGTGAAGCCAGCCATTTTCGTCGATTGCGGAGGCCGTCGCCTGCGGCATCTTATAATAGCCTTTCATAATGTTGTAGCCGCGGGCAACAAATTCCCCGTCGACATTATCAGGCAGATCTTCTCCGGTGGCAGGGTCGATGATTTTACATTCGACGCCCGGGAGTGCTTGTCCGACGGTGTTGACCCGTACATCCAGCGGAGCGTCCACGCGGCTTTGTGTACAGCCGGGGGATGCCTCGGTTTGACCGTATACAATGGAAATTTGCGACATATGCATCTTATCAACGACATCCTGCATTACTTTGACCGGACAGGGGCTTCCCGCCATAATTCCGGTACGCATATGGGAAAAATCGGTGTTTTGAAATTCTTCATGTTCCAGCATTGCGATAAACATCGTCGGGACGCCGTGGAAACAAGTGATTTTTTCGCGGTTGATGCAGTCGAGCGATTTGCGCGGCGAAAAATACGGCATCGGGCACATGGTTGCACCATGAGTGACCGAGGCGGTCATGGCAAGCACCATGCCGAAACAATGGAACATTGGAACATGGATCATCATGCGGTCGGCGGTTGACAAATCCATGCAGTCGCCGATGTTTTTGCCGTTGTTGATGATGTTGTAATGCGTGAGCATGACGCCTTTGGGGAATCCGGTGGTTCCGGATGTATACTGCATGTTGCAGACATCGTGACGGCTGACAAGCGCGGCGCGCATGTAAACCAGTTCGACTGGGACGTTTTGCGCCATCGCCATGGCGTTATCCCAAGTAAGACAGCCTTTTTGGCGGGATTCCACGGTGATAATATTGCGCAGGAACGGCAGACGTTTGAGGTGCAGGGGTTTGCCGGCTTCCGCCGTTTCCAGTTCTGGACAAAGTTCCTTGATAATGCCTACATAATCGGAATCTTTGAATCCGTCCACCATCACGAGGGTATGCGTGTCCGACTGGCGCAGCAGATATTCTGCTTCATGAATTTTATAGGCGGTGTTGACCGTGACCAAAACCGCGCCGATCTTTGTAGCGGCCCAAAAGGTGATGAACCATTGGGGGACATTGGTCGCCCACACTGCCACATGATCGCCCTGCTTGACGCCCATGGCGATCAGCGCGCGGGCAAACGTATCGACGTCGTTTCGGAATTCAAAATAGGTGCGGGTATAATCTAGTTCGGTGTAACGGAACGCATACTGCTGTGGGAATTCTTCCACCACGCGGTCGAGCAGCTGGCTGAAAGTCAGGTCGATCAGCGTGTCTTTTTCCCAAATATAGCTGCCGGTGTTGTCGGCGTTGGAAAACAGCTTGCGGCTGACTTTGCCCTCACCCATGTAGCGTTCCATATAGTTGATGTAATGCGGGAACACGATCCCTGCATCCTGCAGATCTTTCGCCCAGCGCTTGACCCATTCGAGTGAAACATAGCCGTTATAATCGATGGAACGCAGGGCATTCATCATCTGCTCGATGGGAAGATCACCTTCGCCAAGCAGGCGGTATTCGATGCCATTTTCCGTTTCGACAGAATCTTTGATGTGGACGTATTTGATATAAGCGCCCAAATTTTGAATGGTTTGTTCGGGCTGTTCCTGTGCGAACCGGTATGGGTGATGCAGATCCCACAAAGCCGCAACCGAATCGCTGGCGACTTCATTTAGTAAATCACGTAGTCGGGAGGTATCAGAAAATGCACCATTGGTTTCCACCAGCAGGGTTACGCCTTTTTCCTCTGCCAGCGGGACACAGCGGCGGAGTTCATGCAGGACTGCGTCGGTGTCGATTTCGTCATGCGGATGCGGAGTGCTGTCCGCTAAAATTCGAATGTAAGGGGTGCCGAGTTTTTCCGCAAGCAAAATATGCTCTACGATTTCTTTGTGCGTTTCTTCCGTATGAGCTTTGTCGTTTAGACAGCAGCCGGTCGTCAAACAAGGAATTTCCAAACGCAGAGATGCGAGCTTTTCTATGGTAGCCGGCAGCTTTGCAGGGGAAAACGGCGGTGCGTCGTACACATGCAGGCAGTTTCCGATGCCTCGGATTTCAATGCCGTGAAAGCCGAGGTCTTTTGCCATCGAGTAGATATCTTTCCAGGTAAAATCCGGACAGCCGAGTGTCGAAAAGGCGATTTTCATATTTGATCTCTCCCATCAAAATTCACTTTTATGATTTAGTATACTGAAAAATAAAACGCTCGTCAATTTCTGAATGGAAAAAAGTTTAAAAAGGTTTTGTTTTTTAGAAAAAATCGTATAATGAAAGTGAAGCAATTTCCATATTTTGCTGCACTAATATAATAACAACCTCGAAAGGAAGAACTTACCATGAAAAAATTTATAGCTGCCGCGATGGCTGCTGTCCTGGCGCTGGGTGTACAGGTAACAGCCTTTGCGGCATCCATCCAATCACAAACAAAAGAGATAACCACCCTTACTGGTATGCCCATCAATGAGGACGGCAAACAGATTAGCAGGAGCGATTCGGTTGCTCCGAATCAGAAAATCTATTATCTGATTCCTCCGCAGGCCGCAAATATGCTCAATAATTCTAAAAATTTCCGTTTATCTGTGCGCAAAAATACAAACAGCAAACTCGTAAAGTCGGTCAAGCTGGTGGAAAAAAAGCTGTTCCCGAATTCCAAAACCAATTATTATCTGCCGGCAGCGGCTGGAGCCATTGATCTAAAAAAATCGGATACCTATAAAGCTTATCCCGCAAGCAGCCGCCATACTTATCTTGAAATTCAGCTCAACGACACCACATCCACCGATGAATTTAAAGTGGAGCTGACCGCATCTTTCAGCGCAAGAAAGGCGTTTCAAACACCGATTCAGTATGCCGATAGTTCCACAACGTTTTTTGGTAATGCATCCGGTGAAAACAAAATAAATCCCAACGATAAGCTCAGTTTAAAGGTACGTTTGTTTGTTGCAAACGAGTTGGAACAGGGAGATGCCACCGTGACTGTGGGGGATCGGGGCATCCTTGTTAAGCCGGAGGCGAATTCGGAAAACGAAATCACTTTTGAAAGTGATGATACGTTTGCGACTTTGACGTTTCAGGCAAACACCGATCCGGACAAATTTTATGCCAAACTCTCCACCAAATGGACGGCATCCCTGCTTGCCAAATTTAAAAATTCGGACGCAGTCATCCGCAGATTTGCTCCTGCGATGATCGATTCTTCCAGCCGTGCGACGCTGGCGCTCAATAATCCTTTTGACGAAGAGGTCGATCCGAAAAACGTTACCATCTATACCGTCAATTCCAAAGGCGGTTTGGTGAACGCGACCAAAAAGTTTGTCTACAATGAAGATGACGACACCTTTGACACGCGAACCCGCGTTCTCGGCACATACATTCTGTCAGATGTAAAGATCCGATAATCAACAAATAGGCATCCGGATATCCGGATGCCTGTTATTTATTGCTCTTTTTTGCCGTCCCAGTAGATGCGTATACCGTTGATGGTGCGCCCTTGCTTGACGACTTCATATTTCGCTATGTAGTTCATTTTGATAAAATGCTTGAGAATCGTTTCGGTATAGTCACGAATCCGCTTTTTGCGTTTCTTATCCGAGTCAATATCGCCCAGTTCACGGTAAACCGATTCATACAAAATTTTATCCCGCATAATTTTGTTGTTCTGATTTTTCATTGCCTCGATGCGCCCTAATAAATAAGTTTTCAGCGGGATTGTGGTGGCGTTGTTATTAAGCGGCGCTTTAAGCAGATCAATCGAAACCGTGGAAATCTGATTTTTCATTTTGGCATAGGTGTGCAGGGGAGGGGTATCGATGATTTGATACATCTCACTGCGTTTTCCGTTGACCACACCGGTATATTTGTTGAGCGGCAGCAGATAACCGTCAATCGTAAACGATTCCACATCGTGTTCACCCATTACGTTTTTTTGGATCATATGCGCTTTGATTTCTTCGGTTAGGTCGATGTTGATGGAGAGCCGGCGCATCGTATCCAGTTTTGCTTTGATGTCTTCCATCAGTCCGTCGTCTACGGTGGGATTTTCCTTTCCGGTCATCGCATGATACAGCATCGGGACGGTAAAGCTCGAGTTGCCGCTTTCCATAATTGAAACGACTCCGTTGATAATGCTTTTATCATAATTGGTGAGGTGAAAGTTTCCGTCAATTTTCATATGTTCGGGGCAGTCGAGCGTAACTGCTGTTTGGATGGTGAGGTTTTTGCGGCGCGACACCGTGACCTCATTAAATTCTTTAAGCTGAGCGAGTTTATTGGTGATTGGGTCGATGGGCATGACGTAGTTTTTCGGGCGGATTGCCTGAATGGCGGGTGCAACCGAAGCAAGCTGACTGATTTCGTCGCTGACATCCGGCCCGACTTTTAATAGATCATTGATTTCCTCCTTGGTGATGCCACCCATCAAAATCAAAAAGCGGCGGACATCTTCCGGCAGTTTGGAAAGAAAATCATAATAATCGCGGGTAGTGGTTACAATATCCCGCAGAGAAGAGTTAAAGTCTGTATCACCGCCCGGGTCGGCCAAACGGCTGTTGCAATCCTGAATCAGATGCAGTCTGCTGATGCATTCGTCCATATATTTGCTGACTACAGGAAGTGTATACTTTTGAATCAGCTGTGGCAAAAGATCAGAAAGTGCACCGGTATAATCGGTGGGTGCAGTAGGATTCGTCGCCATAAAGTTCACCTCATACGGCGAATTTCGCCGAAATCATTGTTTTTATTATACACAATTACAGCGTATTTGTCATCTGATTTCGGCAGGCCTTTTGAAATCTCGGCATTTTCTGCAGATTAGAAAATCCCAACGAAACGATGCTGTATTCCTGCGGGAAAATATGGTATTATAGAAGCAAAACATAATAGAGGAGGAATCAAAATGTACACTGCAGATGCAAAAAGATATGAAACCATGCAGTATAAGCGCTGTGGAAAAAGCGGACTGCTTTTGCCGAGAATCTCGTTGGGATTGTGGCAGAATTTTGGCGCAAGAATGCCCTTTGAATCCAGCAGAGAGATGGTGTGTACTGCATTTGATGCAGGAATCACGCATTTTGACCTTGCCAATAACTATGGCCCGCCAGCCGGAACGGCAGAGGAAACGTTCGGTAAGCTGTTAAAACAGGATTTAAAACCTTACCGGGATGAGATGGTAATTTCCACAAAGGCCGGATATACCATGTGGCCGGGCCCTTACGGCGATTGGGGCAGTAAAAAATATCTGCTTTCCAGTCTGGATCAGAGTCTCAAACGTTTGGGGCTTGAGTATGTGGATATCTTTTATCATCACCGTCCCGATCCGGAAACCCCGATTGAAGAGAGCATGGACGCGCTTGCGACCGCTGTCCGTCAAGGAAAATGCCTGTACGTTGGGCTTTCCAATTACGATGCCAAGCAGACTAAACAGGCAGTCGGAATTCTCAAGCAGATGGGCATTCACTGCCTGATTCATCAGCCGCGCTATTCGATGTTTGACCGCTGGGTAGAAGACGGCCTTTACGATGTGCTCAAAGAGGAAGGAATGGGCGCGATTGCATTTTCTCCGCTGGCGCAGGGAATGCTGACCAAAAAATACTTTAACGGCATTCCGGAGGATTCGCGTGTTGGCAAGGCAATTGCCGCAGGAGAGCCGAATCGCCTTACAACAGAACGAGTTGAAAAAGCGAAAAAGCTGGACAAGATTGCGCAGGCAAGGGGACAGTCCTTGGCGCAGATGGCGCTCGCCTGGGTTTTGGAAAAAGAACAAACGACGTCCGTCATTATCGGAGTATCACGGGCTTCTCAGCTGAAAGAAAACTTGGATACCCTGAATAATCTGGTGTTCTCAGCCGAGGAATTGGCGGAAATCGATCGAATTTTAGGAGACTAAAGAAAAAACATGCACAAGATCATAAAAGCATTCGGGTATTTGATCGCGGCAGTCTGCCTGTTGTTTGGACTGCTGCCGCTGGTATTCTACGGCATTTTTCATACGGGAGTCGCTGTCCTGCTGGTGTTTGGTGCACTGCTGCTGACACTGTGCCTTGTTTGGGATCTGCCGATGCGTTACAGCGGCAGACATATCCATCGCCGTCTGCACAAAGCCTCTGAACCGCGGCGTACACGACCTTTCCGCAGATGGAGAATCGTGCGGTCGGTGCTAGCCATAGGGTTTGCGCTGTGCATTCTTGGAGCGGGAGCCGTTTCTGCCTTTATGCTTTCGGCGGCTTTCAAAAGTCCCGATGAGCAGGCACATACCGTTTTGGTTTTGGGTTGTCAGGTAATCGGACAGGAGCCGTCAAAAATGCTGAGGTATCGGTTGGATGCTGCGCAGCGCTATTTGCAGGAACACCCGGATGCACCAGTTGTGGTTTCGGGCGGAAAGAATCAAAAAGAAGAATATTCCGAAGCCCAAATCATGCAAAAGGAATTAATGGAAAGCGGGATTGCACAAGACCGCATTTACTTAGAAGATCGCTCGTCCAATACGGATGAAAACATCCGTTTTTCCACGCAGGTGATAAGCGAAAACAATCTGCCTGAAAACATAGCAATTTCGACGGATAGTTTTCATCAGCTGCGTGCCGCGGTATATGCCGAGCGCAACGGACTTGCTCCATCGGCGCTGACATCCAAAACGCCGCCATGCCTGCTGCCGTCTTATTGGGTGCGGGAATTTTTCGGTTTGGTAAAAGCGATGATTGCGTAACAGATAACAGCCGGAACGGTCGTATACGACCGTTCCAGCTGTGCGCATTTATAAAACCAGTTGCGCAATGGTTCCAATCGAATTATAATAAAGCGGATTACAGTTTGACGTTAAGGGGCGAAAGAATGGCGGCACACAACATGACAGAGGGGAATATTGCAAAGCATCTGATTCGGTTTGCAATCCCCATGATCTTAGGAAACTTATTTCAGCTGACGTATAATGCGGTGGACAGTATCATTGTCGGGCGATGGCTTGGCATGGATGCGGTTGCGGCGGTAGGTGCCGCCAACCCAATTATGAACGTGGCGATTTTTTTTATTGGCGGAATTTGTATGGGTGCATCGGTACTGATGAGCCAATATTTTGGAGCCAAGGATTATGATAAGCTCAAGCGGGAAATCAGCACCACACTGATTTTTGGAATTGTTTTTACGGTTTTTGTGACGGTGGTGTCGTTTTTGCTTACTAAACCGATCCTGCGGGTTGTCGGCACACCCGAAACAATACTAAATAATTCCGCAAATTACCTGCGCATCGTGTTTGTGGGGCTTATTTTTACGTATCTGTATAACTTTTTTTCAAATACTCTGCGCAGTATCGGAGACAGCCGCACACCGCTAATTTTTTTAATTATTTCCAGTGTACTCAATATCCTGCTGGATGTCTTATTTGTCATTGTCATCGGGCTTGGCGTACCGGGAGCGGCAATTGCTACAGTTGTTTCGCAGGCGGTATCCAGCACTTTGTGCTTTTTATACATCCGCCGTTCGATTCCGCTTGTGCATCTTACCCGTAAAGAATTGGTGCTGGATAGAGGACTGCTCAAAACGACCATTCAATTCGGATGGGTCACCGCGTTACAGCAGACGTGTATTTATTTGGGCAGGGTGTTCGTGCAAAGTGCAGTCAATCCGCTTGGCATCGACAGCATCGCCGCGTTTAACGCCGTTTCGCGGGTGGATGATTTTGCCATAACGCCCATGCAGAGCATCGGAAGCGCGATGACGACTTATTTTGCACAAAACAAAGGAGCGAACAACGACAAACGCATTGGAAAAGGATTTCTATATGGAAACGTGCTTTCGACCTGTTATTGGGCGCTTTTGTGTCTGCCCGTCTTTTTCGGCGCAAAAGCAATTATGAGTGTGTTTGTGCCGGAGAGCGGCAGTGAGACGGTTCGTCTTGGCATGCTCTACCTGCACAGCATGGCGTTTTATTATATAATGCCGGCTTGGACAAATGCCGTGCAGGGCTATTTTCGCGGAATGGGGAAGATGACGGTGACGTTTATCAGTACCTTTTTGCAAATTACGACGCGCGTCATTTTTTCGCATGTTCTTGCGCCGACGCATGGCATTGCAGGCGTTGCAACCGCTTGCCTGATTGGCTGGTGCTTGATGCTGGCATATGAAATACCACTTTATGTTTATGATCGGAAAAAAGCAATTGGCAAGGTGTAAATCTTTACAGATGAAAACAGCGGATACCGTTATAAGGTATCCGCTGTTTTTGCATTTAAATGATTTCTTTATGCCAGACAGCAAAACCCGCATAGAAAACAGATCTTCTCCTTTTTGTATGGCATCCTAAAATCACATAAACCTGCTTTACATGCGGGTTTATTAAAATTTCCAATTTTAATTACTGAAAATTGTAAGCAATAGGTGGCAGTTTGTCGGGCATGTAAACAGCGTTGTGGTGGGCTTTGCCCACCACTGTGTATGGCAGATCTGCCATACACGTTTATCCTGCAACCCACCACAAAGTGGGTTGTCAATTTCCAAATTTAAAATTATTGTAAGTCAGGTCAATGATGAGATTTCAGTAAAAAATACATACCGAATGAGTAAAATTTTAATTAAAATAATTGCAATAATTACGTTTAGACAAGATTATGATCCAAATCGTACACATTTTGTTTAAGATGGTGTTGGAAACAAAATTTTGGTATACACAGGCATAGTTGATGAATCATTAGACGGCTCAGCCAAAACAGAGTATACATATGACCGTTTTGGCCATGTTCTGACGATGACTGATCCTGCAAATCATATGGTAACCAGCTTACTAGAACTGCGATTGATTCGACAGAGACAAGGGCGTATAATGGGTTTAATCAGCTTGTTCAAGAAAACTTGAATGACACAACGGTGACCTTCCAGTATCGCCCAGATGGAATGCGTCACAGCAAGGTAGTAGGATCAGGCAATAATGCCAAAACCTATGTTCACCTTTGGGACGGACAAAACATCGTAGCGGAAGTCGGGCCAAGCGATACTATTACAGATCGTTACTTGCGTGGAATCAATCTAATTGCTAGGGATCAGGATGGAAAGCTGCAATACTATACCTTTAATGCACATGGCGACGTTACACAACGATATGATGTAAACTGCAATCTTCTGAAAGACTACCGCTATGACGCGTTTGGCAATGAGCTGAATCCTGAAAAGCTGGATTCCAACCCGTTCCGCTACTGCGGAGA
>CALLQM010000271.1 GCA_938014855.1 uncultured Clostridia bacterium
TGCCATAGGTAATTAGGAACCGCGGTTCCTAATTACCTATGGCAGCGACCTCTCTGGTCGCCGCCAAGGAGTGTTTATAACCCGACTTAACGCTTGAGATTGATTAGTTCTTCCAGCATCGTGTCCGATACGGTAATCAGTCTTGAGTTTGCCTGGAATCCTCTTTGTGTCGTAATCATATCGGCAAATTCCTGCGACAAGTCAACATTTGACATTTCCAGGGCACTTGATGCCAGCGCACCGGAGCCATTTTCACCCGGCTTTACGAGTCTTGCATCGCCGGAGTTGGCAGATACGCTAAAATACGTATTACCTTCCTGCGATAAGCCCTGCGCATTATCAAAAACAGCTAGGTCGATTCGGCCAATTTCCAAATCACCTATATTCGGATGCGTTGCGCGTACAACACCATCCGCACCAATGGCAATACCGGTCAAGTCTTTTACAGACTGCTCACCGCCTACGGTTCCTTTCTCTAACTTAAAAGGTTCACTGCCAAGACCTAAGCTTTTTGCAGGTTCGCTTGGTTTCGCTTCTTCCTTAGTTGCATCGATATCGGCAAAATCATAGGTCTTATCCGTCGGAAGTTTGTCATCTGCATCTTTACTTGCAATTCCTAGCAAGGACGATTCGCTGGGGAATCCGACGGTAATGGTATCGCCTTCTGTTGCTGATTTTAGCAGCACTTCGCCGGAAGATTCCATCTGATCGGAAGTTAACGTAGATTCATAGGGTGCTCCGCCATTAATCGATACAGAAATTTTATATGTATGAACGGTATTTTCATCGATAGCAGGAGAAGTAGGTGTTTCATCCGAAATTGTCCATGTTGCAGGTCCGGTTCCGGAAAACAAATCCCCTGTTCTCTTTACATCAAACAAATTCTGAAGCTTGGTTGGAACCGGAACAGTTCCCGGTGTAATGCCAAAACTGGAGCTGGTAATTTGTTCACCTGTTAAATCAACAAATTTATCTGCGGGATCCATCAAAATAACAAAGTCACCGGCAGCATGCGGCTGTCCGCCGTTTGCTTCCTTGACAGCTTTATTGATCGCATCTTGCATTTCCTGCACATTAGCAAACTTCTCTTTTGAATTGAGTGTCACGCTGATTCCGGTACTGCTTACCACTGCCGATGCTTTTTGATTGAGCGGCAGATTTCCTGAATTAATGTTCAGCGTTACATTCGCATCCGAAGTTTTATTCGTTGATTTGATTGTATATTTAATGTCATTGATCGTATTTGTTGCACTGGCCTGCGTTGGGTCAACCGATGGGATGGAAAAAGTAATTCGACTGGATCCCGGTGCTTTTCCAACCGGATTTCCTCTGGTACCCAACACAAAGTTTCCGTTTGAATCGATCAAGTTTCCGTTGTTGTCGATATTAAGCATTCCTGCTTTAGTATAAAAGATATTTCCGTCTGCATCCTGAACCTGAAGAAATCCTTCACCGGTAATCGCAACATCCAAAGGATTTCCTGTTGTCGACATTGTAGACTGCGACTGCATGACGTCGATGCTTCCAATGGCTGAACCATATCCAACCTCAGAAGGATTGACGCCTCCTTTATTATTGGTACCGGTGGCGGCGCCGCGCAATGATTGATAATAAACATCGCGGAATGTGGCACGGCTGCTTTTAAATCCATAGGTATTGACGTTGGCAATATTGTTACCAATCACGTCCATTCTGATCTGATGGGCTTTCATGCCCGTAACCCCTGCATACAGTGATCTAACCATATCCATTATCCTTTCTTTTGGAACCGTCCGGATTCATCTGTCAATCCGAATCCAGAATTAGCTTCCTGAGAAGGTCCGGCTAAATAATTACAGTTCCATCAATATTGGTAAAAACGTTCCCGGCAGATTCTCCGCTGTTCACCGTTGTAACAACTGTATTGTTTTTTACATTTACGATAAACGCTGTATGATCTACCAAAACCAAAGTTTCATTAAGGCCTTTTTCTTTTGCTAAACGTACCCCTTCATTCAAGCGCTCGATGCTGTTTTCCGACAGATCGACCTGTCTTTGTTCAATGCGCTGAGCGGCATGCTTAGAAAATGCAACATTTTGGCTGGTGTCCATTTGCTGCTGCAAAAGTTCTTGAAACGATGTTGTCCCGCTGTTAGTGGCTTCCGGTTTTGTCGAACTGTTAGGTGCAGAATACGGTGTACCGGTGACGATTGGAACGGAAAAACGATTATAAGAGATTGGATTCATTGATATCCCTCATTTCCTGTATAACAGCCTCCGTTGTTTCCAAATCGATTGGGGGCTGTATCGTAGTTTCCGGAACCGGGTCCTGATTTTCTGTCGTGTTGTCCGAAACAGTTTGGGAGTCATTTAAATCTTCGTTGTTTTGCGTTTGGTCGGCCGCTTCATCTGCGCCGTCCTGATTATTTGTGACTTCCGAATTATCGTCTGTCACATTGGGATCTAACTCATTATTTGCTGTGTTTTTACCAGAAGACGATGTTTCCGGAGTTTTCTCTGAATCTTCCGGTTCTTTGTCATCATCATCAGGTTCTTTATCTTCCGTTTTGGGAGTTTGATTGACTTCCATGATTTGTGAAAGAGAAAATGATTTATCACCAATAAATACTTTAAACTCGTTATCCACCAAAGAAACTTTGGTGATCATACCGGTTACTTTGTCCAAATCTCCGCTTACAGTAAACCGTGCAGCCGTTACATTTTTGCCCACAAGGGACATAACATAATTCGTTTTTGAATAGGTGGCAAGTTCCTGCATCTGCTGAAGATTGGCAAACTGAGCCATTTGTGCCACGTACTGCGTATTGTCGACCGGATTAAGAAAATCCTGGTTTTGCAGTTCCGCAACCATCAAGCTTAGAAAATCATCGACGGAAAGACCTGTATCCTCTTCTTCTACGAACACAGCATCATAATTGTTGCCTGTACCTTTTGTTTGATCGGTTGTTTTCGTTTTCGTCGAAAGCCAATCGCGATAACCGGCATCCGTATTGATCGAGTTCAATCACTTCTCCTCCTTTCTTAAATATAAGTGTCCAGCTCGGATTCCAATGCCACATTCTCCGCTAAGATGGTTTCATCCAACTGTTCCTCTTCCGACGACATCATCTGCGTGGATTGAAAATTCTGTTGGCTAAACTGCTGAAACTGTCTTGTGGTATCCTGCTGGGTAAATTGCCCGTTTTGAGCCGCAGATTCGAATGCATTGGTTTGACTCACAACTTCATGGACATCTGCATTATATTGGCGTAGTGTTTCACGAAGTCCGGCAAGTTCACCGTTGATCAGCTTGGCAACCTGTGGGCTGGATGTGACAATACTCAAAGAAATCTTGCTTTCCGCTTCCAGCATTTTGACTGTAATTTCGCCCAAACCTTCCGGCTTCAGCTTAACAACAAATTCGTTTTTTCCTAAATCGAGATTGTCTTTGATGCCGGTTTTAACCTGCGTCATTACGTTGTGTACGTCAAGTTCTTGACTCAAAGCCTTGTCCACCTTCAGTGAAGTGCTGAATCGTCCACTGTCCACATCCCTTTGCAGCTGTTCGACATCCACTAGCTTTGGTTCTTCTTTTTGCGTGGTTTTGTTCCCATCTGAGTTTAGCAGTTTCTGCGCTGCCAAAATGGAATTTTTAAATTCTGCTTGACCGCCTAAAAGATTGTCTGCCGTTTCACCAGATGCGTTACTCTGTGTCTGCGGCATGGAAAGCACTTGCATTTCTGATTCATTTTCCGAATTTTCCGGATGGAAAGCAGTCATTTTTTGAAACAATTCTGCGGTTTTTGAGACTGGCTGTTCATCCGTCAATTGCATACCAGACATAAGCGCTTGCAGAGTCGTCTGTGCGGAATCTCCTTGTATTGCCTGCAATTGTTCTGGATTCTGAATCTGACTGCAAAGAGACAAAACATCCGAATCACTGAATCCTGAGTTTCCAAACAGCTGAGTGAATAAATCTGCCGCCATCTTCGTTCCCTGCTGTTGTGCATCCTCGTTCTGATCCTCTGCACAGATTGTTTGTCCCAAAAGCTGCTGAATCAGCTGTGCAAATGCATCAGAACCGGCTCCCTGCACATTCGGCATTCCGCCAGCCTGCGAAATTCGGCCAGATGACTGAAGCATTGAAACAATGGTTTGTGGCATGGTCGTTGTCTGCATATATTTCACCTCCTTCCAATGTTATGAAAAAGGGTTCACATTTGATAAATCAAAAGGAGGTTTCAGCGATTCTCTGCCGAATCAAACGAGAAGAAACAAACTCGGCGATTTGCGCTTCATTCCCCTTTGCCTGCTCAATATTATACTCCATGCGCTGTTTTTCTTCCAATTTATCCAATCCAGTTACTTCCTGTGACGCCTCTATCACTACTTGAATCTGTTTTTCAATGGTTTGTGAAAGAGCCTTTTGCTCACTTTGAAGCTGTTTTATTTGCAGCCGAATACTTTGAAGCTGAAATTCAAAAGTCTTAATTTGTATCACACTGATTCCTTGTGCCGTTTCTTTCATAAAACGCTGATTGACCGCTTCAAATTCTACCTGGAAATCATTAATACACTGGTCAATTCGGGCTTTTTTTGCATGCAGATTTGCTAAATGATTTTTCTCTTTTTCCAGCACTTGGTCTTTATAGTCAAGAACCTTGCTCAGCGAAAACTGAAACTTTTTCATTTACAAAATCCCTACTTTACAATTTCTTTAAGTATTCGAACCGTATCCGCAAAATCAACTTTATAATCTACTTTTTGCCTTAAAAAGTCATTGATCGCATTCATATGCTTCATTGCATCATCCAATTGCGGATTTGTTCCACTTTTATAAGCACCTATTGAAATTAAGTCCTGATTTTCACGGTAAATGGAAAGCATATTCCGAATTTTTCCCGCGGCATCGCGGTGATCGGGTTCAACAATATCGTTCATCAGTCGGCTGACACTTGCCAATATGTCAATTGCGGGGTAGTGGTTCTTCATTGCAATTTTACGGGACAACATGATGTGTCCATCAATAATTCCGCGTACAGTATCGGAAATCGGTTCATTTGTATCATCGCCTTCCACCAAAACTGTATAAATTCCGGTGATTGAGCCGGCTTCGAAATTTCCGGATCGTTCCAACAGCTTTGGAAGAACGGTATAGATGGACGGCGTATAGCCGCGGGCAACCGGTGGTTCCCCCACGCTAAACCCAATTTCTCGCTGAGCCATTGCAAATCGAGTTAAGGAATCCATCATTAACAAAACGTCTTTGCCTTGATCGCGAAAATATTCCGCAATGGTGGTCGCAGTGAGCGCACATTTAAAACGCATCATCGCCGGCTGGTCGGAGGTTGCCACAACAAGCACCGACCGTTTCGCACCTTCCGGACCAAGATCGCGATTGATGAATTCCACCACTTCACGTCCTCTTTCGCCCACCAGTGCAATTACATTAATATCCGCTTTAATGTTGCGGGCGATCATACCCATCAAGGTACTTTTACCGACACCGCTTCCGGCAAAGATTCCCATTCTCTGTCCTTTGCCAAGGGTGATTAATCCATCAATCGCTTTTACTCCGAGTTCAATCGGCGTACTGATGCGCGGTCTGCTCATTGGATTGGAGGGCACCCCATTAATCGGATAAAAATCTGTTCCATTGATTGGCTCACCGTCATCAATTGGATTTCCAAGTGCATCCACAGTGCGTCCAATCAGCTGATCGCTCATTTTGATCATGAGTTTGGAACCGGTATTGATAACCGTACTGCCATAACCGATGCCATCTATATCCTGATAAGGCATCAACAGCACCTTATTCCCACGAAATCCTACGACTTCCGAAAGAATGCTTTGTTTGCCGTTACCAAGGACAATGTTGCAGATATCCCCAATATTGCAGACAATACCGGTCGCCTCCACCGTCATGCCGACGATTTGATCGATTTTTCCTTCGCGGGTGTAAAATTCCCCCATGCGCAGGATCTGCCGATATTTGGCCGTATTCTTTTGGAGTTTCTCTTGCAGCATCAGCTACCTCCGGTTTACAACTCAAACTTGATTAAAATATTCTCGCACATTGCGAAGCTGTGTCGAAACAGATGCGTCGATGTTCCCATCCGATGTTTTCAAAATACAGGCATCTTCCGGCAGGTCTTTCGCCGCAATCTCAACATCGGTTTGATTCTTCTTGAGTTCGCTTTGCAAATAAGAAAGCAAACCGGGCATCCGTTCGGATATCTCCACCGTAATCCAATCTGCATCTTTTACGGAATTGACCGCTTGTTTAACGAGTTCCCCCAATTCTTGGTCATCGGATTTTATCTGTTTGGCCAAAATACGGGAAGCAATATCAACCGCTAAATTTTTAAGTTCTTCTTCGTAAAGATGCATAAACTGAATATTTTCCAACTTGATCTGCTGGATTGTTCGGTTGGTGTTATCAATTGCCTGCTGGATTGCTTCTTGTTTTTCCAAGCGTCCCTTTTCCAGCGGCTCTTGGTATGCGTTCTCTCGAATTTGCGCGGCATCCTCGCCTGCCTGCTTTAAAATTGCGTCCCGCTGAGAATGTGCCTGCTTTAATAGTTCTTCCGACACTCGCTGCGCTTCTTGTTTTGCATTTCTTATGATTTGTTCCTGCATTTCCTGTGTGGAAACTTGCTGTTCGCTTTGATTTTCCGAAACCTCCTGTATGGGGAAGTCGGGAATCTTTGCATCCGGTATCAATACGACTTCATCTGATTCGGATATTTGATTTTGCTTAATCACACTAAGCAATGATCTCATCCTTTCCACCCTTCGAAATCACGATTTCTCCTGCTGCCTCAAGGTCACGGATAGCCGCCACTATGCGCTGCTGCGCTTCTTCCACATCACGCATACGAACATTATGCAGATACTGCATGTCGCTTTGGATCGTTTCTCGCATTCTGCTGGACATGTTTTGGAAGATAACTTCCGAAACACTTTCGTTTGCTGCTTTAAGCGCAACGGCCAAGTCTTTGGAATCGACTTCCCGAATAAAGCGCTGAATCGCCAAACTGTCCAAAAAGACAATGTCTTCGAATACAAACATGAGTTTTCGAATTTCTTCCGACAGCGCGGGATCGTTGTTGTTGAGTTCGTCGAAAATATACTTTTCGGTACCCCTGTCCACATGGTTCATGATATCGGCCACATAATTTACGCCGCCCATTTCCATGAGATCCACAGAAATAATCGAGGAGAATTTCTTTTCCAATGTTTTTTCGACAATGCTGATCATTTCAGGTGAAGCTCGGTCCAAATTAGCAATTCGCTCAATGACATCGATTTGCAGATCTTTTGGAAGCTCCTCAATCACTTGAGAGGCCTGATCCGATCGAGCGTAGGACAGCACGAGCGCGATTGTCTGCGGATGTTCATTCTGAAGCATCATCAGCAAGTTTTTATAATCCGCTTTGCGCATAAAGTCAAATGCTTTTGTGCGCAAAGATTTGGATACACGTTCCATAAGCGAAGTGGCCTGCTGAGGACCAAATGCCTTTTCTAAAACATCTCGGGCATAGGTAACGCCGCCTTCTGTGATTACCTTTTGTGTTAAGCACAACCCGTAGAAATCATCTACGATGTCTTTTAAGTCATCGGCAGGGATATTATCCAGCTTCGCAATTTCTAATGAAATCTGCTCGACTTCTTCATCGCGAAGATGTTTATAAACTTTAGATGCATTATCTGAGCCTAGAGCAATGACGATGGCGGCGGCTCGCTCCGAAGAGGTTAATTTCTGCCTCAAAGCCATCGTTAATCATCCTCCTTCAGCATAGATCTTATTAACGCTGCTGTAATTTCAGGGTTTTCATTTGCAAAAGCTCGAATTTCATTTGTAATTGCATTTTCTTTTGAATTTACTTTTGCATTTTCTAATAATTCTTGCTTGTGTTGCTCAATTTCTTCCTCTAGATTACGAATCTTATTAGTAGACTCCAATTCTTCCTGTTCAAGAGCTTTCTTTGCTCTACGGCGCATCAAAATAATAATTGTGAGGATAATCAAGATCAGCAGACTTGCTCCAGCACCGATTAGCGCTAATAACATTCCTCGGCTTAGTTTCGGTGTTTCCGGCTGTACATCTACCGGTTCCGAATCAATATTTGAGAAATCAAGATTTTTTACCGATATAGAATCCGGCTCGATCGCAACACTTTTCGAAATAAGATCGACCAAATTATCGTGCCGCTCCTGGTCAAATTCGGAGTCATTTACGACAACCGCAACCGTCGCATCCTTTAAAATGGCCTGCCCCTTTTCGATCTGCGTTTTAATATAACTCGTATCCCAGTCAATGCTTCGGCTGTAGTCGGTTGCCTGCCCATCATCATCCCCTGCTCTATTAAGATATTCAGGAGTGTCGGTATTGTTTTCTTCTCCTACAATACCCGCAGCCGGCTGGTTGCCGCTAAGCGTATATTCTTCATCCAAGTGAGTCTTAACTCCGTTGCCGTCATCTTGCGGAACTAACTCTTTCTGCTCGGTTAGCATTTTGTCGTAATCTAATTTGACCTTAGCAACCGCAGTTACGCCATCCGCACCATAAATCGGAGAAAGCAGACGTTTTACGTTATCTTCGATATCTTTCTGCATCTGCTTTTCAAATTCCAATCGCTGAAAATCGACACCGTTAGCACCTTTCATCCCGGTATCCGGTGTCATTTCAACACCTGTGCCTGCATCGATCACCTTGACATTTTCCGGCTTCATTAAAGAAGATACGCTTGCAGCGACATGGTTACGGATAGCCGACACCTTTTCCGGTGATAGCTCATATCCAGGCTCCATGGTTATCATGACGCTTGCCGAGCCTTCCTCTTTCGATTTATCCCAAACAACATATTCTTTGCTTTCGGGAATTGTAATCGTTACAGTAGCTGCCTCGACTCCGTCAATCTGCACAAGCGTATCTTGAATTCTGTTTTGCAGCTGAAACTGCAAAACCTGCCGCTTTTCGAAATCTGTTTTTGTAAATCCGGAATTGTCCAGAAAAATATCATAAACAGGTGCAGATTTTGGATAGCCCTTTCCGGAAAGCGCAACGATCAGTTCGCCCCATTGCTCCTTGGGTACCAAAATCTGTCCCTGCGAATTAATCTGAGGATCGGCATCCATGTCCTGCAAAGCTGCATAAACCTGCGTCGTTTCGGTTCCTGATAACTTTTCAGGATAAAGCATCTGATACCGACTTCCCGCAGTGTGCATCAAAGCAGTTGCAGCAATCGCCACGGTTAACACAATTCCCACAGAAATGATTGAAATTTTTTTCTTTTTTGGAGACAGCTTTTCCCAAAACGTTTTAATGCTGCCCCAAGATTTCATTAATTGTTCTTTCATTCTATACCAGCTTTACCTTATTATATTAATATACCTGCGCTTTTAGATCTGAACTTGCATAATTTCCTTATAAGCATTAACTGCTCGTGTAGTTAATTCTACTGTAAGTTTCAGCGCAGTGCTGGCTTGGGCGGAATGGATCATAACGTTATGTAAATCATCAGGACGACCCATGGCAAGATCATAGGCATCTTGACGGGAGACTTCCTGAGTTTCCTGCATTGTTTGAACAGCATCTTGCAGCACATCCGCAAAAGGCATGTTGTTACCGGCAGAAGACTGCATATCAGAAGTTTGCTTTTGCAGTTCTGAAATAGAACTCATTTGGCTAATTGGTACGATAAACATAGCATGTTCTCCCCTCAAAATGAATCATTCCTGATTAGTCACAACAAAATGCTTCATAATTCGACTGATATTACTTAAAAAAACAGGCACTCTGAGTTTTTTCACATCAAAATGCCTAATATATTAAATATCAATTTACAATAAGAAAAAAATTTAATTTCTTTTCATAGAATATAAACATGTTCGCGGTCAGATCGTGTAATAAAATTTCAGTGATTAGGTGCAAATTTTCTTTTATTACATAAATATTGTTATATTTTATCTAAAGATTACCATTTATTCCAATAACATTATAACTACAAAATTATAATTTGTCAATCATTGCTAAAGAAATATCGTAACAAAATTGTCACAAAAAACGTAATTATTTTTCGCGTTATGACCATTTATAATACTTTAAGTTGAAATAAACATTTTTTGTAAAATTTTTTCAATTATTTTCCAATTTCTAATGCTTTTGTTGCCATTGCTTTTACAATATTAAGTGCAGTAAGATTCGCTTCATATGCTCTGCTTGCCGCCATTAGATCCACCATTTCTTCCGATGTATTAACATTGGGATACATTACATACCCGTTTTCATCGGCATCTGGGTGTGCCGGATCATACACTGGTGTGAAATCCTTTTCACTTTCTACTACTTGTATTGCTCGTACTCCACCCTGTGTCAGTTTATTTTGTTCATTTTTAAGTGCTTGTCCAAAATCGGTAGTACGTTCTTCGAAAATGACCTGCTTCCTTCGATAAGGCTCGCCATCCGGGGTTCGAGTAGTTTTTGCATTTGCAATGTTCTGAAGAATCATATCCGAGCGAAACCGTTCAGCCGTGAGCGCTGAACCCGCAATATTTAGTGAATTTAGAAAGGACATTCTGCATTCCTCCATAAAATAAAATTTCAGTTATCAAACATTTCTGTACTATTATTTAAACGCTTGTCCTAAAACATATTGCATATCCGTCATCTGACTACTTATTTTTTGATACAAATATACAGATTGTAAATAAGTGTTGTATAATTCCAACTGTTCCTTATCGACACTCACGTTGTTTCCGTCAGGGCGAGCGGAAGTTGTTTCATCTTTTGTAATCTTTGCCTGAAAATTATATTTTTCTGCGTTCTTTTCATTTCTAGCATTTTCCAAAGCATCTTCAAACGTTACTTTACTTGCTTTAAATCCCGGAGTCTCAATATTGGCCAAATTGTTTGAAATCACCTTTTGCTTAAGCGAAAGCGCATCAAGGCTGCTTTGCATTGCTTTAAAGTCCAATCCGTTAAAAAGAATTGCCATTTGCCATTCCTCCCATTTTGCTTATATAGCTTGATGACCGATTCAGCCAAAATTTGGCTGAATCGGGTTTGGGTTTACGGTTAAAGAAACGGTTTTAGGAACTTCATCAGAAGACAGCAGTTTTGCCATCACAACAAAACGCTGATCTTTTTGCTCGGTTCCATATCGAATCGTGCAAGTGGAAAGGGTTAAATACTTGTCTGATTCCCCAGTTTCTACATCATACTGAAAAACTGAACGTTCTTTTGCCTGCTGTGCAAGCAATGCACGCGATGGTCCGTCAAAATCCGTACTAATGTAGTCATGTCCGGTATCCGTAAAGTACACCGCAAAAATCTGCCATGCCATATGTTCCTCGAGCGTTGAAAAATAGATGACCGGATGTTTTTTTGCAAAGTCCTCATCTAAAAACTGAAACAATTGAGAAAATTTGGGACCTTCCGGATTATCCTTTAAATCGCTGTGTCCATAGATTACGGTGTTTGCGGAAAGAGCATCTCTCATGCCAAAATTGCACGTATAGTCTGCAAAATAGCACCCATAAATGTCCGGTTTTTTGCGCTCTGTCTTACGTAAATAGTAGGTATTATCATGTGACTGTACCACACTATTGTTAATGGTCGTGTCCGGAATGTACAGCCATCCGACCGTATCCGGATTCTGAGTAACCTCATACCCGATTGCATCAAGCATATCTGCCGGGGTCTTGAATGGTTTCATGACCCCGACGTCCGGTTTTGTTTGTTTTTTCGTATCGTCTTTTGTATCAGACTGCTTTGTCTGCACTTCATCT
>CALLQM010000272.1 GCA_938014855.1 uncultured Clostridia bacterium
ATAAGTTTTCTGGAACCTATTTCCAGGGATATATCACTGAGATTTCTATTACTTCGAGCGCAGAGGACTTTGTCGAAGTATCTCTAACCTTTGGTATTAACGGCTCTGGGGCTACCGGTGACGTGACTGTAACTGCGGAACAGCAGGAAGTGGCGGCATATACATTCACAGACACGCCTAAAAAGTCTGTGTAAATTCTAGGAGGGGAAAATAAATGTTTGAATTAACAATCAATAATACGGTATACCAGTTTAATTTTGGCTTCGGATTCCTCAGAGATATTAATAAAACCTATAAATCTGTGGATGAGAAAACCAAGCAGGAGCGTGAGCTGGGATTACAGTACAATATTGCATCACTCATTGATGGTGATGTGGAAGCTATCGTTACCATACTCGATATCGCTAACAAGGGATGCGACCCAAGGATTACCCGTCAGGATATTGAAAAATACATCGAGGACGAAAACACCAATATCGATGATCTCTTTGATACGGTAATGGATTTTTTATCGAAAGCGAACTGTACCAAGAAAGAAGTTCAGAAATTCATGGAGAATCTGGAGGAGCTGAAAAAGAACCAGAATTGACCATTGAAGAGCAATACCGGGAAGCGGCAATTTGCTGTATGAGGTTTTTGGGGATTAGAACGCTTGCAGAAGTGGATCGGATTACAATACCGGAATACAAGATCATGTTAGAAGCAGCGAAGCTTCGCAACGTGGATCTGGATTACCGAAATCATCTGCAGGCGTTTCTTAATTTTTCCGTACAAGCTCAGAAAAAAGTCGGAAAAAATAAAACTCAACCTGTATATCGTAGATTCAACAAATTTTACGATTATGAAGAAGAAATCAAAAAAGCAAGATCGAAGAAGAAAAATCCGCTTTACGGTGTGATTAATTTCTTGAGATCAAAAGGAGGTGAGGGAGATGCCAGATAGCTATAGCGTAAAAGCAATATTATCGGCACAGGACAAAGGCTTCAGTTCAGCAATGAAAGCCGCTATGAATTCCGCAAATAATCTTAAACAGACCCTCACTGGTGGATTTGGCTTCGGTGTCCTGATGGGTGCTGGACAAAAAGCTTTTGACGCCATTACAACCGGAATCGGTGATGTAGTGTCAGGCCTTAATTCTTCCAGTGCCGCATGGAAAACGTTCCAGGGAAACATGGAAATGAACGGAAAATCTGCGGATGAGATTAAAAACATTAAAAATGAGCTACAGTCTTTCGCAGAGCAGACCATTTATAGTTCATCTGATATGGCATCCACATTTGCGCAATTGGATGCGGTCGGAACCAAAAGCACATTGGAATTAGTAAAAGGTTTCGGTGGATTGGCCGCAGCGGCAGAAAATCCTACGCAGGCCATGAAAACCTTGTCTCAGCAGGCAACACAGATGGCTGCAAAACCTACGGTTGCGTGGGAGGATTTTAAGCTGTTGATCGAACAGACCCCGGCTGGCATTGCGGCTGTGGCTAAATCAATGGGAAAATCTACGCAAGAGCTGATTAAAGACGTACAAGGCGGTAAAGTGGCAACAGAAGACTTTTTTAATGCCATCTCAGAAGTCGGAACTAATGACGCTTTTACGAAGCTTGCTACGGAATATAAGACAGTAGATCAGGCAATGGACGGTCTTACTGAAACCCTATCCAATAAGCTGCAACCCGCCTTTGACGTACTGTCAAAGGTTGGTATTGATGCTATCAGCGGTCTTGTGGATAAAGTCGGAGAACTTGACGGACAGAAAATTGCGGACAAACTTACATCCGGAATGGAAAAGATCAAGCCTTACTGGGATGAAATAAGAGAAGTTGCTTCCGAGGTAGGATCTGCTTTCGGAGATGCTTTTTCTGCTATCGGTAAATCTCTCGCTGATTTAAACGGAGCATTTGGATCAACAGAAAGTGTTAGTAATTTTGGTGACGTCATTGGAACTGCCGGCGAAGCACTGAAAACATTTGCCGGATTCCTTGAGGATAATTCTGACAAGATTGCGTTCTTGATTCAGAATCTTCCAAAACTTTTAGCTGCATATATGGCATTTAAGGCTGTAAAGGCAGTTGCTCCCGGTATGCTTGCGTTTAGCTCAGCAATCACGCAATTAGCCGGAAAAGGAATCAGCGGATTGGCTGGTAAATTATTTGGTGTTGGAAATGCAACAAAAACAGTGGGACAGAGCACGGCAGCAAGTAGCAAACAATTATTAAGTTCCGCAGCGGCATTTGTTGCATTTGGAGCGGGCATTGCTTTGGCTGCAGGGGGCCTATACATCATGGCTCAGGCATCCATGCAGTTAGCATCAGCAGGCCCAGGAGCCGTTGCAGTTATGGTGGGTATGGTAGCTGCTTTAGCTGGTCTTGCCTATGGTGCATCCACAATAGGTGCGCAGCTTACTGCCGGTGCAGTTGGAATGATTGCTTTTGGAGCAGCAATAACTCTTGCTGGTGCAGGTATGGCTCTCATGTCTGCGGCTTGTATTAACCTTGTGAATGCCGGCACCCCGGCTATCGCAGTTATGGCCGGAATGGTAGTTGCTCTTGGTGGGCTGATGGTGCTGGCAGCGGCATTAGGCCCCATGTTGACTGCGGGGGCGGTCGGTATGCTGGCTTTCGGAGCCGCTTTGGTGCTGGTAGCGACCTCGGCTCTGATCGGATCAGCGGCTTTGGCCGGAGTAGCTGGAGTGCGTCCGACTGGATCTCAGGATGGTGCATCGGGGGCTGTAGCGATCGCGCAATTGGGAGC
>CALLQM010000273.1 GCA_938014855.1 uncultured Clostridia bacterium
TTTCTTGATTTTCTCCACGTCCGAACGCAACGTGCCGTAGGAGGTGAGCATGATCTCATACTGCGCCAATTCATTGGGAGAGATCGCGTTGTCCCCATCTTCTCCAAGCAGGGTCGCCCAATCGCCAATGCGGACATGGCTGAGATTTGTAATATCGACTAAGATAGAATCCATGCAGACTTTTCCGATGACCGGCGCAAATTCTCCATGGATCAGCACCCGGGCCTTATTGGAATAGGTGCGCCGATAGCCGTCCGCATACCCCGCGCTGATGACCGCGATCGTGGTTTTGCGTCTTGTCTGAAAAGTCCGGTCATAGCCGACCGATTCGTTGGCATCCACCTGTTTCATCTCCATAATCTGCGCCCGCCAAGTCAGTGCCGGAAGAAATCCATTGCGGATTCGGTCGGCTTCGCTCGAACACTGCCCAAACACCAGCATGCCCGCACGCACCATGTCCAGATGCCACTGCGGATCCTGCAAAATGAAATCACTGCTGCAGCAGTGGCGGATTCCGACGTCATAACCATCCAAGGTAAGCTGGCTGCAAAGCTGAGAAAACAGGCGGAACTGTATCTCGGCAAACCGCGCGTCCGGCTTGTCCCCGCCGCCCGCGCAGGCAAAATGGGTATAGATTCCCTTTACATGCAGGTGCTTTAGCTTAAAAACTTCCTCCACTTCCCCCTTGCACAAGTCCGCCAGACTGTCCCGATAACAAACCCCGGTTCGATTTAAGCCCGTATCGATTTCGATGTGAATAAAGAGAGCCGCCCCGATTTTATCGAGCACCGCGTCCAGTTCTTTTGCATATTGCAGGGAAAAAACGCTAATTGTGACTGCATATTTTACGGCATCCCGAATACGGTGCAGGGGCAGTCTTCCAAACAGCAGAATGTCTTTTGCGGTCCCGGCCAAGCGCAGTTCGGACGCCTCCTGCAAAGTTGCCACACCATAATAGTCCGTTGCCGGATCGCATGCCAAAACGCAGGCGGCGGCACCATGTCCGTAGGCGTCCGCTTTTAAGACTGTTAAAATCTTACACGCTGGAGCCAGCAGCTTTCGGATCGCCTGCATATTCTGTTTCATACGTGTCAGAGATACTTGTGCGTAGGTTCTTTCTAACAATACATCCATATCTTTCCCTCGTATTGGAGTTAATCCGTGATTTTTTGGACGATTTTTCTCAAGGTTTGTTGTTTTGGCGGACGATGTCCAAATAATTATACAGCGTATATTTTGAAATTCCCAGTGCTTCGCAAACTTTAATGCTCGATTTTGCAATCAGAAAGGCCCCATGTTCATCTAGGTATTGGATGTACCGTATTTTTTCTTCTTTATTCATGAGCGCGGTGTTTTTTCCAATATCCATCTGCGCACAGTCCATAAGATATTGCAGCATTTTGCTTACGTCGCCCCGAAAATCATCCTCCGCGGGAGCGGTTGAAATGATATTCCGATTTCTCAAATATTTTTCAAAACAGATAGCCTGTGTGATATCCTCGTTGACACCGATACAGATCGTAGGTTTTCCGGTATGATCTACCAAAAACAGCGTCGATGATTTGAGGGTTTTGCCCTCGGGAGTGTAACTGATGCGATTGTAATAGGTCGTATTTTTTTTGCCGCATTTCGGATGACCTCCAGCCCCAGAATGTCGCCGGTGTCCCCTTCTTTTCGTCCGGTGACTTCGCCGTTTCGTATATCTACAATCGTATGTTCATAATCCAAGGATAAATCATGAATCACAAACTCCACATCCGAGCCGAAATGTGCAGACAGTAAATCCAAAATAGAATTTAATAGCGTTTTGTTTTCTTCATAAGAACTCATCATCGCCTCTCCCTTCTGTCGCTTTTTCCTTATTTTCATAGTACATAAAATAAAACTGTTTTACAACTTTTGAACGA
>CALLQM010000274.1 GCA_938014855.1 uncultured Clostridia bacterium
AATTAACCGACGGGAGCTTTTTCTTAAAAGATATTTGATCTTAATTTTTGCGGTGTTTGATGATGCAGTCTGTGGTTTTGCGCGCGATTTTGCTGATTGCAGAGTTTTCATATCCACGCACATACGAACAGAATTTATCTTGGATTGGTTCAATCCAACGTGAATCGATGCAGTCCATTCCGTATGCAAGACCAAACAGTGTCATGATCTGAGCGGCATTGCAGTCCACATCTTGTCCCATGAGCGAAATCATATTGAGACAATCATCAAAGTCGTTCTTACAAAAATACAGCGCAACCACTTCTGCGGCGGCATTCGGATAAGCGTGAATCCAGTTATACCGCACATATTTCTGTTCACACAGTTTCCATGCCGACAGATAGTCTTTGCTATTTTCACATGCATCCCATGCGAACTGAACCACGGTGTAGTACTCACTCTTTTTCGGAACCATATCGATGGCTTTTTTCACAATTGTTCGCATGTCTTGTTCTACGTAAGCCATGGAACAAAGCATCGCGTTAAACATTTCACCGATGACGCCGTTGTTATAGTGGGAGACCACTCCGTCACGGAACGCAAGGCTTGCGGCTGTTTCGGGATCGCCCGGGGCAACCATTCCGCAGACCGCGCCGCGCATCTGTGCGCCAATCCATTCACGCCACGGGTTTGAGCGGTAGCCGCTTTCGGGAGGATAAATGCCCATTGCGATGTTTTTAAGGGCGATATCTTCCGCAGACCAGCCGGATGGAATACGGGAAACCCATTCCTCAGCAACTTCCTCGGAGGAAACGTTGTAACCGGATTGTTCAAATGCCTCAAGGAATGCCAGTTCAAAGGTAATATCATCGTTATAAGTATTGGGTTTGCGAATGTAATTTTTCACTTCACCAAACGCTTTGCGCAGTGCATCGGAAGTATAGCCCTCCAACGCTGTACCGACTGCGGCACCGATGATTTGTGCAACCCAGCCAGCATGTATGCGCTTATAAAGTTCCTCATCATCCATTTTAAAAGCAGGATATTTTTCAAATGTGACGTCTTTGGCGTATTTTTCAAAGCTGTCATAAACCGTATAAGCCAAAGAGGGATGATCGGGAATCTGCTTTGCATTGTTAATGATGTGGAATACTTTTGCAGTCAGGCGGGTCAAGGTGACTTTATCGCCTTCCTCACGGGCTTTGAGAGCCTGCGGGATCAGCTTTTCGGCTTCGGTAACATCATACCCCATATTGTACATAGACTGAATTCCGGCGAGCAGTACGCGTTCGGGTGCATAGGAACCCGGCACATGGCTGCCCCATAAAAGCTGAACAGCTTTCCAGCTTTTTTCGTCAACATCAAATGCATCTTCCCATGTCTGCTCATCTTCACTCAGCAGTTTGGGAACGGCATTGGAAATTAGTTCGTAATCATATTCATATGCACGCTTCATTGTTCTTTCCTTTCTGTGTAGAAACGAATCATATCACCCAGCAGGGATACAAAACGCTCTTTGTTTGAGCTAAGAGCCACATGGCAGTTTTTCTTGTGTGGATTCGATACAAAATCGGTTTCCACAGCGGTGCGTCCCATATTGAGCCGGCTCTTGCGTTCAACCATAACAGCCAATTCTTTACATTCCAAAACATTCGGATCGATTGCATAAGCAACAGCAAGTGCATCATGCAGTGCAATCCCGTTTGTATAGCCCGCTTGACGATAAGCATCTGCAACACCATCTGCTAATATGCGGCAGTCTTTGCAGATCATGGAATCGCCCGCGGTGAGAGAATCAATCTCTTCTGGCACAAGGAGAGTACGCATCGTAACGTTGAGACCAACCATGACCAAGGGGATACCGGATTGAAATACGATATCTGCGGCAAGCGGGTCAACGTAAATGTTAAATTCAGCGTAAGGAGTGACATTGCCGATATCGGTGGAATCGCCCATAAAGACGATTCGTTTGATACGTTTTGCCAGATCAGGGTATTTGAGCAGTGCAATCGCAATGTTTGTAAGGGGTCCCAGCGCGATCAGCTCGAGTGCACCGTTTTGCTTTACAGCTTCACGGTAAATGACGTCCCAAGCGTATTGTGAAGAAAAAGTACCGGCTGGCTGATCGACAGCTAATTTCCCAAGCCCCTGTTCACCGTGAATATGTTCCGCTGTATGTAACGGGGTGTTCATTGGCTCGGAGGCACCTTTTGCGACGGGAATAGAAAGCCCATATCGTTCAGTAATTGCCAGCGCATTTCGGGAAGTGACCGCTAAACGGCAGTTTCCGGCTACGGTCGTGATTGCACGAACATCCAGTTTTGGAGACGATGCGGCAAGCAAGATGGCAAAAAAATCATCTACGCCGGGGTCTGTATCGATTATAATTGGTTTTCGGCTCATTTTTTTCCCTCCTGCTCGCGGTAATAGTCCACCATTTCAATCAGCAGGTCGATAAATGCATGCTGATCCACATCCAACAGAACGTCAGTATTTGGGTTTGAATGCTGCAAATTGCGAAGATCGGTCACAGTACATCCCGTTGTGTAATCCCCGGTGATGTCAATGTGAACCGGTACTTTTTTGGAAACGAACATGTTCGGACGAATCAGGCATGCAACGGCGCAGGGATCATGCAGTGGTGCAAATTCCCAGCCAATACTCTTGTGGAACTTGATGAAAAAATCCAAAAGATCCGCTACGAGGTCGGCTACTTTGCCGCCGCGGCTGCGGATGCGCTCGATATCTTCCGGATAAACGGCGGCACGGTGTGTTACATCTAAGCCCGACATGGTAATCGGGATTCCTGAACGAAATACAATATCTGCGGATTCGGGGTCAACTAAAATGTTAAATTCCGCGGCGGCAGTCCAGTTTCCGCCAATGGCTGATCCACCCATCAAGCTGATGCGGCGGATTTTTTTGCGCAGATGGGGATAAGCCAGCAGGAACACAGCAATATTGGTAAGCGGTCCTGTTGGTACCAGCGTTACGGGTTCTTCGCTGTTTTCCACGACTTGCGCCATGAGCTCCACTGCAGACATTTTAACAGCGCCGTGGTCCGGCTCGGGCAGCTCAGGGCCGTCCAAGCCGGATTCTCCATGTACAGAGGGCGCGGTTTCCAATGTTCGAATAATCGGTTTATCTGCCCCAACGGCAACCGGAATATCTTGATTGATAAACTTTAAAATGCGCAGGGCATTATAGGTGGTCTTCGCGACGGTTTGGTTTCCGCCGGTAGTCGTGACCGCCTTTACATCGATATGAGGAGATGCACAAGCGAGCAGCATTGCAATGGCATCATCATGTCCGGGGTCACAATCCAAAATAACAGGAATCTTTTTCAAAGCAATTTCCTCCAACTGTATCCAAAATCATGTAACAGTCTGACAGCTGCATAGCTTGTTGCGTTAGTCAGTTGACGAAAAACCATTACTGAACGGAATCTTTTACAGCCTGAATTTCTTCGGTTGTTTTGCCAAATGCGGTGTCAACTTCGATTCCGCCGTCCAAAATTTTCTGTTCAAGCTCGTCAATGGTTGCCTGTACTTCTTTGTCAACCTTTTCACCATAGATCTCGTTTTTCGCAAGACCGACACAGTTTTCAGCAATACCCATTTCAACACGCTGGCCATACTCAAGCGTTCCGTTCATATCTGCTTCAATTGCCTGGAAGATGGAAAGGTCAACGCGTTTCAGAGCAGAGGTTAGAATCACGTTTGCTTTATCCGGATCTTTTTCGAGGAGAGCTTCTGCCTGGTCGCTGTCAACGCCGATGCAGAGCTTGTCTTTTTCCAAGCAGGCATCGATTACGCCAAGACCAGCAGTGGATGCAGCCTGATAAATGATGTCTGCGTTTTGGTTGATCTGTGCAATGGTAAGTTCTTTT
>CALLQM010000275.1 GCA_938014855.1 uncultured Clostridia bacterium
CTATTTTGGTGGCGCGCGGAGGAAAGGGCGGATGGGGCAACAGCCATTTTGCAACTCCAACCCGCCAGGTGCCTCGCTTTTCGAAACCGGGTCTGCCGGGCGAAGAGTATGAGGTCATTTTGGAATTAAAACTATTGGCAGATGTTGGGCTGGTCGGATTTCCAAACGTCGGGAAATCGACACTTTTATCGGTCGTAAGTGCCGCTAAGCCGGAAATTGCCAACTATCATTTTACAACCTTGACTCCGGTCTTGGGTGTTGTTTCGGTAGGGGAAGGCCAGTCATTCGTTATGGCTGATATTCCTGGATTGATCGAGGGCGCCAGTGAAGGAGTCGGACTGGGACATGAGTTCTTGCGTCATGTCGACCGCTGCCGCTTGATTGTTCATGTCGTGGACGTCTCAGGAAGTGAAGCACGTGATCCGATTGAGGATTTCAAAGCGATCAACAGCGAACTGAACAGTTTCAGTGAGGAACTCGCACAACGCCCGCAAATCGTTGCTGCCAACAAATGTGACTTGGCAAGCGAAGAACAGCTTGAACGTTTCCGTTCTTTTGTGAAAGAACAGGGGTATGAGCTGTATGAAATCAGTGCGCCGATGGTAAAAGGTACAAAAGAATTGATGTACGCGGTTTCCCGCACGCTTGACACTTTGCCGCCCATCAAACAATATGAAGTGGAACATGTACCGGTTGATGTCAAATCAAAATTAGCGCGTGATGTATTTGAGATTCATGTGGAAGACGGTGTTTATGTCGTAGAAGCGGAATGGCTGTCCTCTGCATTTAAATTGGTCGATCCGGACGATTACGAAAGTCTGCAGTATTTTCAGCGTGTACTCCGCAGCAGCGGAATCATTGATAAGCTGGAAGAAATGGGAATTCAGGAAGGCGACACTGTGAGCATTCTGAACTTTGAATTCGACTACATTAAGTAAGGGGACAAATTATGCAGGAGCAAACTGTGGAGGGAACAAACCCAAAGCTGCTAAGTCCATTGGTGCTTGCTTTCCTCGGAGATGCCGTGTATGAAATGTGTGCACGACAAAAAATCGTAAATGAGGGCAATTGCCCGGTTAATAGTATGCATCATAAAACAGTGGGACTAGTTTGTGCAAAAGCGCAGTCCGCTGCGTTTGAAAAGCTTTCTTCCCATCTGACAGAGGAAGAAATGGCAATCTATAAACGTGGACGCAATGCGCATTCGGCAAGTACTCCCAAAAATACGGATCCGGCGGATTACCGTAGAGCTACTGGCGTAGAAGCACTGTTCGGTTATCTATATTTGCAGGGAAACGCAGCTCGAATACAGGAACTATTTCGTCTTGCAACCACACAGGAGAAGTAGGAGGCACTATAATGGATCGTCGTTCAGCCTTAATAAAAAAATGGGTGATTGACCAGCTTTATACGCTTATTGGGTGTTTGATTTATGCGATTGGTATTTATGTTTTTATCCAACCGAATCAGATAGCACCCGGAGGGGTCAGCGGTATGTCTGTCATGCTGCAATATCTGACCGGTATACCCATCGGTGCGTTGTCTTTGCTCATCAACATCCCATTGCTGCTGATGGCACTTAAGTTTTTAGGGCGGCGATTCACTGGTCAGACGATCATGTCGGTTGTAACGCTTGCCGTTATGATTGACTATGTGGCGGTTTGGCTTCCACAGTATGAAGGAGATCCGCTGCTAGCCGCTTTGTTTGGCGGGGCAATGATAGGAATTGGACTAGCAGTCGTGTTCATGCGCGGTTTTACGACCGGCGGCACTGATATTATTTCACGTCTTCTTCTTTTGAAATTTCCTTTTTTGCAGATAGGCAAAATATTGATGGGGATTGATTTGGTCGTAATTATTACATCTGCCTTTGTGTTTGGACGCATTGAAACTGCACTGTACGGAATGGTGGCTGTTTTTACTTCGTCGCGTATGATAGATAGCATCCTTTATGGTTTGGATACCGGAAAATTGGTGTATATTATGACATCCCAACCAATGCAGCTAAGCGAACGGATTATACAAGATTTAGGTCGAGGATGCACCATTTTAAAATCGACGGGAGCTTATACCAAACAAGATTCGAATGTATTGATGGTGGCGGTGAGAAGATCGCAGTATTACGCGCTGAAAAAACTGGCGCTTAAAATTGATCCAAAATCATTTATTATCGTAACCGACACCACGGAAGTGCTTGGTGAAGGATTTAAACATATGGATTAAAAAAACGCAGTCATTCCTGTTAGAATGACTGCGTTTTTGTGAATGAACCCCCGTTGTTTACGGGGCACACGAATATGAACCGTATGAGTAATTAGCTGTTATAGTTGCAATTGTCCATATTATCAGAACAATCCTGGGTATGAGAATTGCTTGGAGGAACGTTTGATGTGCAATTATTGTTAGTCTTATTACTCATGTTATTATTATTGTTTTTATTATTACTCGTGCGGTTATTGGATTTTTTATTTTTAACCATAAAGGTTTTTGATTGGGCAAAATGTTAA
>CALLQM010000276.1 GCA_938014855.1 uncultured Clostridia bacterium
GCGCAGATCATCCGCAATTGCCGCCGCACTGCGCTTGGTTCCCGCAAATACGACGACACAATAGCCGTTTTGCATGTAAGCGCGGATATCTTCCAGCAAAAGCGCAAATTCTCCGCTCCATGATGAAAGCTGAATCGCGTTGATATTAACCGTATCTTTCAGCGGAATATCGCCCACCGAACGGGTAAAAGTATCCAGCAGAACGGTGTTGGATTTGGATGCATAGGTCTGTAAATCAACAAAATCGCCGGCAAAACGGTCGCATCCCTTAAACAGGATTCCTTCTTCCAGCAGCAGTTTGACATCTTCATTGGTTTGGATTTGTACGGATTTCAGCGTTTCGCGGCAGTTTGCCGCATCGCAGAAAATGAATACGCTGTCCGGCATATGAGCAAGGATCATCGCCGGTTTCGGATAAAGCAGAGGCATCCAGCGGTCAAGGCTCTGCGGCATCAACCCGCTTTCGATCTTTTCAATTACATCGGTGAGTTTTTCTTTTGCCAATTTTCCCTGTGTTCCACGCAGAGACTTCATCGAATCCTGCAGAAGTTTCACTAATTTTTCCGGACTGTCCGCGACCACCTCCGCGGCCGGTGTGATTGCTACGGATTTTACGGTGTCTTCACGCCGCTGAGTGTCCAGCTTAAATGTAGAAATTGTGTCAATTTCGTCACCCCAAAATTCCACACGGAACGGGTTTGGCATATGCGGCGGAAAGAAATCCAAAATACCTCCGCGCTGTGCAAACTGGCAGACGCCGTCAACCTGGTCGCACCGGGAATATCCCGCTCCAACCAAAAATTGCACCAACTGCGCAATATCGTAACTTTCTCCTGCTTTTAAAATACTCGTTCGCTCTGAAAGCACCTTTGGCGGCATCGTATACTGCAAAGCGGCCGCCGCACTTGCCACCACGATTTTCACATCACCGGACGCGATGCGTCCCAAAACATTCAGACGAGCATGCTCATATTCCCTGGATACACCCTCAACATCAAGGAACGTGGTTTCCCTGGATGGGAACAGCACCGCCGTTCCATCGCCCGCCATGATGTTGATATCCTCACAAATGCGCATGGCGTTTGCTTCGTCATGCACCAATACCAGCCCGCTTTTTTCCAGCTGGCTTGTGATGGATACAATAATGTGTGCTTTGTGAAGTCCGGAACGCCCGGTTGCCAGCACAGGAGTGTCGTGTGTCTGCACGGCATCCTTAATGCGCCGGAACTCGGGTAATCCTGATAAAAGCTGTTCAATTCCCTCCATGCAGTTTTCCTTTCTCAACAGATCACTAGTTATATCGATTCATAGCCTGATCGATTTTGCCTTCGACAATCATAACCGCGGCTTCTGCGGCATCCGCAAACATTTGATCAAGTAGTTTCGTATCTTCTTTGCGGCATTTTCCAAGCACCCAATCCGCCAAGTCGTATTCGGGATGCGGTTTTTTCCCAACACCAATTTTGATGCGCGGGAAAGAATCCTTTCCGGTCAGATAAATAATATTTTTGATGCCATTGTGCCCTCCGTCACTGCCGTGCCGGCGAATGCGCAGACGGCCGACGTCAAGGCTTACATCGTCATATAAGACAAGCACACGCTCCGCAGGCACTTTGTAAAACTGCATCGCTTCGCGCACCGCCTGCCCGGAATTGTTCATAAAGGTGGACGGTTTCATCAGCAGAACACGGTGAGAGCCGATCATAGCGTCCCCACAAAGCGATTTAAATTTGAGCCGGTCAATTTTACTGTTGAGCTTATCAGCAAGCGCATCAACAGCCAAAAATCCTGCATTATGCCGGGTGTTTTCGTAATTTTTTCCCGGATTGCCCAGCCCAACTAAAATAAATTCCACCGGACCGGTCGGTGCAGGTGCAGATTTTTTAAATATGGAAAACATAGGATAACTCTCCCCGCAACAAAGGACGGGATATACGATATACCCCGTCTCGTTGACTAACTGTAAATTTTGTACATTTCCTAAGCGAATGATAGACGCTTAGACTTATTTTTTCCCGCTTTTGCCGCCTTTAAAATTAATATTTTCAGCGGCCCATTTTTCTTTGATATTCTGACGAACGCGTCCAATCGCGAGCGCTCCGGCAGGAACATCTTGATCGATGGTTGTGCCTGCGGCGGTATAAGCGCCCTCTCCAAGATGCACAGGAGGAATGAGGTTTGTGTTGCATCCGATGAATGCGCGGTCGCCGATCACAGTGCGGTATTTGCGGCATCCGTCATAGTTTGCAGTTACAACGCCACAGCCAAAATTACACTGACTGCCGACATCGCTGTCCCCGATATAGGTCAAATGTGCAACCGACGTTTTGTCGCCGATCGTGGAATTCTTAATTTCAACAAAATCCCCGATTTTGACGCCATTGCCAAGGTGTGTGTTCGGACGCATCTGTGCAAACGGCCCAATCGTGCTGTTTTCCCCAACCGACGACTCAGTCATATAGGTTGCATTGACACGGGTGCCGTTTCCGACCTGCGAATCCACCAAA
>CALLQM010000277.1 GCA_938014855.1 uncultured Clostridia bacterium
CTAACAATAATGTAAACAAGGATATACTTCCAAAACTCTGGTTTATTAGCTCTGCCCGTAAATTGTGCATACTTGTTATTTATAATCTCTTTGAAATTTTGAATAATTGAATTTGTTTCCATAATTTTTTATTGTTAATATATTTGTTCTCCGCTCTATTTATTTTTTTCTAATTTTTCTTTGATTTTATTCAGCACATGGCTTTGATTATCATCGCCAGTGTTGGTTTCAACGGTTTTCTGCAATTTTTCCAGGTCGGCTTTCGTGCCGTATTGAGCTATTGCCTCCACCGCTGAATTGCGTCCTAACCAGTTGGCGTCAGCATCGGCAGCGATGCTGCTCATCACGGCTACAATTTCCGATCGGTTGAAATAGGTTGCCTTCTTTTCCCATTCGGGCAGCTTGTCTTCGTTGAACGTCTTGAAACTACCTACGGTCGTCCACGAGGGAACATCTTTTGTACGCGGTGTTTTTTTTAGGTAGTTAAGCGTGGCATCGTAAGCCGCTTTGCTTGTTTTTTCGTGAAAAGGATAATCAAACCAAAGCGTGCAAAGCCCGCTTATACATTTGTTATGTATTTCGGCTTCGGCCGGATTGTCAAGAACTTTCACTAATTCTGCTATTACTCTTTCATCGCCGAGTTTACCGCTTCCTGCACACGCACTGCCTCGTACATTCTGGTCTTTGTCGTTGATGAGTGCGATGATGGCTTCCGTAGCGCCACTCACTCCGGCACTCCACGAGTTCCCAATAGCCTTTGCGGCGGAAGTGCGGATTGCCGAATTCTCATTCTTTGCCTGTGCGAAAATAAACGCGGCAACTCCGTCATCTTTCATTTCATTGCTCAATGCATTGATGCCACTATTGATGACGTAAAGGTCTTTTTCATTTTTCAGCATATCCAAAACTGCCTGCACATTTTCTTTGTTGACACCAAAAAGCGATTGGACACCTTCCACGATAAAACCGCGCACTAGCGGCGATTCGTGGTTCAACAAGCGCTTCTGTACAGCGTTGACGATTTCGCCCGAAGGATTATTGTGTGTATCTCTTACTACACTCCGAGCCTTGTGTACTGGATTTTCTTCCAATTTGAGTGTTTCCTGATTAATTTTGCACTTGGAATAAGCTAAAATTAGCGCTTCATACTCCGTTTCGGTAAGCTCACCGCTGCTTTTAACCATACTTACCAATCCCTCTTGTGTGAAAGGGACACTTTCTAAAAGTTTTTGCGCAGCATTGGACTTACCGCCTGTTGTACCACCTTCTTTATTTCCGCCTGTGCAAGCGAAAAAAAATACCACCGCTGCAACTGCTGCAGCGATTAACAACGTTTTTTTGAAATGTTTTTTTGTGTTCATTGCTTTTTAATTTTAAAGGATTTGTTTGCTCGGTTATTTTTTTGAATTTAATATTACATGGATCTGTCTATTGTTTTTTGTAAATACCATCGCTTGTTCCTGCACACGAAAACTGTTTGAACATTTATTCCGTTTTCTACTCCTTTGTAGTAAATGGTTGTGGTGTCACCAACAATTTCTATTTCCTGTATTTCCAAAAATAATGATAGCTGGTTTTGTGATAAAATGAGTTTGTCGATATTTTCCGGTACCAAACGGCGATGAGACCATATGTTCTCGTAAATGCCGTATTCTTTCGATACCCGACGACAGAAATTTTCCTCGTCGCCGATTTTCTGCAATGGCTCCGTCATTACTTCCCCCGTTTTATTATTGCGATAATAAAACTCAGTCGGCAATTGAAACCCTGTACGGATGGTGCATTGTTGAATGGTTTCCATTGAGTCAATAGTTTCTGATGGTATAGACGCAGCAAAATACCGCGTCTTTACATTAAAATTTCGTGCTGGCTCCGCCGCCTCCACTTTTTCCTCCTCCCCACGAACCTCCCTTAGTAAAATTACCGCTTCGGTAAGTGGTATTATTTCCGCTGTTTGTAGATTCTGTTTGTGGTTTCACATATTTATAAGGAACCAACTCCTTATGCACAAATCCACATTTAGAACAAACGAACTCATACTCTTTCATGCCATCCTGTCCAGGTATTGCCTGTTGCTTGATTATGGGTTCTCCCTTTTTCAAGCTGACAGTGCCAGTTGATTTGCAACTCTGACAATCAATCTTTGCATTCTTGGCACCACCCTTGAAAAGTCTGAACAGGATAAATACAGGAAAAAATAATACGGCAAGCAAACATCCCAATCCACCAGCTGATTTCTGCTTGATGGCATCTAAATAGGGTGAAGATTCTTCAGATACTTTCTTTTTCTTTCTGCTCTCATTAAAAGCTAATGCTCCTACACCTAATACCAGCCAGATGATAATTGGCAAAGTCATGCTTTTTGCGTCAATGGGTTCTTTTATAAGTTCAGAAGTTCCCTTAAGAACTTTTTCTATCTCATCCACCCCCGCAATCAGTCCTTCTCCATAGGCATCTTCCTTCAGAAACGGTATCATTTTTTGAGCTTGAATCAGTTTTGATGTGCCATCACTCAATGTGTTTTCTATTCCGTAACCCGTTTCAAATACAATTTCTCTTTTTCCATCAGCTGTCAGGAGCAAGATAAGCAATCCGTTGTCTGAATTTTGAACGCCTAGCCCCCAATAGCCGAATAATTCTGTTGCAAATTCTTTTGCAGAAGTGTATTGCTCATCAATATCAGGAATTACGACAATTGCCGTCTGAACATCTAATGATTCTCTTATCTCAAATAGTTTTTTGTTCAGTATTTCCTTGTCATTGTATGTGATCACCTGCTCAGGATCTGAAATGAACTGTTGAGCATCTCTTAGCTGCACATTGGGCACCTCTCTCACCGTGTATTGAACTTGTGCATACGAAACTAAATTAAGCAACAGCAGAAACACTATTGTCAAAGATTTCAAAATTGAATTTCTCATACCTGTTTTATCTTTTAAGTTGTTATATTAGAATTTCACATCAGGTTTTGTATCACTGTCGGGAGCAGATTCAAAATAATCTTGTTTCTCGAACCCAAACAATCCGACAACCAGATTTTTTGGAAATCGTCTTCGGTAAGTGTTGTAAACTCTCACTGTTTCGTTGAATCGCTTTCGCTCCACCCCTATTCTATTTTCAGTGCCTTCCAGCTGTCCTTGCAGCATGATGAAATTTTCGTTGGCTTTCAAATCGGGATAGTTTTCTACAATCATTATTAA
>CALLQM010000278.1 GCA_938014855.1 uncultured Clostridia bacterium
GCCTTGCCATAAGAAATCGTATAACAATTAGATTTATTGTACAACATTTTATAGGTACAATCAATATGGAAAAGATGATTTTTACTCATTTTTTTAATAAAATATTATTGTTCGTGAATAAACTATCAATATTTAAAATATTTATTCGACAATATATTGTTAAAATTTGCAAATAATGTGTTGAAATTATATGATTGCTATGAAAATTATAATAATTTATTATATTTACGAAATTCACTTCGGGCTTTGGATAGGTTCTTGCATTATCTTGGAAAATGCAGTAAAATAAAAGATATATATAAATAGGTAGGGAAATGTTGATTTTATGTTCCAGAGGGAGGGGCACGTGCTGCGTATTAAACACATGGTGCAAATCCAAATTACGATATTCTTATTGGTTTTAGCCGCCCTGTCGGGTGGCATTTCCGTTTTTGCGGCTGATGAGTCGATTATATATGGCGAACCGGTTCCGGCGAGTTTTTTAAATGCACAACGGAATGGGACTGCTCCAAATGATACATTGCCCATTGTTGGAACTTATGTGAGTGATTTAGGAACGCTGACGGTCGATCCGCGTCCTATTACCATTACGCCCGATTCCAAGACCAAAACGGTCGGCTCTGCTGATCCGGAACTAACCTATCAAATCACGTCCGGGTCATTGGTTACAGGAGAGAAGCTCAAAGGGTCGCTTTCTCGTGTGGCGGGGGAAACCGTCGGAAATTATTCGATTTTGCAGGGGGATTTAAACAATGCAAACAATCCCAACTATGAAATAACCTTTATCGCAGGAAAAACGCTGACCGTTACAGCCGCATCATCTTCGTTTGATGCAGTGGTAAAGGTCAAGTATGGAGATTCCTTTTCAAGCAGAGGTAAAATGCCGGATCAGTCTTATGGACACAGCTCAGTTCCGGATTTAGAAATTACACTGTATCAGGAAACCCCGACAAAAGATGCATCGCTCCAATTTGACGCTGAGCTTACGAGCGGCGTACAGTCCAACGAACCAATTACGCTCTATGCGGCTCTTCCATCAAATTTTTCACAATCGAAAGAATATTATGTACGCCGTACTTATGATGGTTCGGATAGTCGCCTTACGGCGGAAATCGAACGGCATGGCGATTATTATTATGTTGTATTTACCACTTCTAAGGTAGATGACTGTTTGTTTCGGGTTATGCGAAAATCCTCCGATGATAGAGATGGCGGTTATACGATTTCTTCTTTTTGGGAAGATGTGATCGATGATATTATCGATGCAGAATACGGAGACCGCATTCGTGTAAATGTTGGAAGTCGCACCAATATGGCGGCGGATGTTTTGCGGGAGTTAAAAGGACTTCCCATTACACTTTCTCTTGTTCGTTCAAATGGAGAAATCATCAATATTGATGGCAAAGATGTCGGGTATATTTCCTCCAGCAGGGACTATTTTACACTGTCGTCGCTTGCCGATGAATACATAACATCAAACAGAATTAAATCAGCGCCTGTGGAAGTTTCTTCTTCCAGTACGGCTGAATCCTATACGCCGGCACCTTCTTCGAGTGCGGCTCCTTCAGTGCCATATGTTCCGCACTAGTCTACGCCCGTGGTATCCAATGTGCAGACATGGACTCAGCCGCAGTCTTCCTCATCGGTGCCGGAACCTGCATCCTCATCGGATGCGTCTAGTGAAGTTGAGGACGAGCTGTCTTCATCTTTAGAACCATCTGAAAGCACACAATCGGAGGACGAATCGGATATTGAGATTATGGCAGAAGAAGACGAACCATATATCGATGCCGACGGCAATTCGGACAATCCAACACGGCGCTTGTCCTTTTTTCCATTATTTGTAGTGGGTTCTTTGACAGCTGTCGGGATTTTAGCGGGAATTTTGACTGTAAGTATCTGCCGTGGGCGAAGAAACAGCAGATGAGACAAAAATTAATACAATTTTTTTGTGCTAGCAACAATTGTTCTTTTTTTATTGGTATGTTACAATAATATAAGGAATAATTCTTAATCCTTTTATGACATCTTCACACCCTCACCCCCCTAGAACTGGAACGGTTTGTAGTTCTACAAACCGTTCCAGTCTTATTTTATTGGAAAAAAACTTGACAGTATAATTCCTACGATGTATTATTGTGTTATTCATCTAATACATATAGATTGTTAAACAAAATTTGAAAATGTTGAAGTATTTGGATGCTTTGAATCGTTTTATAATTAGGTCTTTTTAAATTGAAAAATCATAAAGGTACCTTTGTCGAATATACCGCCTTTTTATTTGCAGACAGAAAGCAAGATCGAAAGATAAAGGTAAGTGATTACTTCAATAAATAGCAATTAAAAGGAGTAGGAACATATGTCAGAGACAATCCAAGAAAAAGATCATTTGGAGGAACAGACCGGAATCAGTCTTCCTGAAATTGACACGAATAAGCAGACATCATTTAACAATGATCTAAAGCGTTTTACTGGCAAAAAGAAACACAAAAAAACCAAATGGGTCATTGCGATTCTTCTGCTTGCTGTAGTTGGATTTGGTGTCATGAAATTTACCATGCGCAAAGATCCCAGCATTCCGGTTTCAACGGTTCCGCTTGAAAAAGGAGATCTGACGAATATTGTCAGTCTTACCGGTGTTTTGGAAAGCGCCAATTCCAGGCAGGTTTATGCAAAAGGAGCTGGCAACATTGATACAGTTGCGGTTTCGGTTGGAGATCATGTGGAAGCCGGCGATGTGCTTTGTTTGCTGGATTCCAGTGACATCAAGCTTTCCATTGAGGAAAAAAATGCTTACATAGCGAATACGAAAAAATCGAACCAACTTAATTTATCTTCAGCACAGAAAAACTATGAAGATGCAGTCAATGATCTAAAAAATCAACTTGATAGTTCGGTTGAAGCGGCCGAGCATTCGCTTGAGCAGGCTCAAAGACGGCTGAACGATGCACGTTCTGATCTCAACGACCATAAAGACGATCTTGAAATTGCGGACGACGTTATGTATGCCAGCGAGAAAAAATTGTCCCGTGCTCGTGATGCGATGGAAAAAGCAAAAAAAGCTTTGCATGAAGCAGAAAAAAGTGGCGTCGATGTAGAAAAATACAAACAAGAATACGATGAAGCAGAAAAAGCTTACTCCGAAGCATTCAAAGAGTGGAACGACAACAATACCGAATACGGCGGTGATTTGTCGGTTTACAGCAAAGATTACCGCAGTGCTCGTGAGAGTTATGAACAAGCTTTGACAAATCGCGATATTGCAATCAAAGAATCCAAACGTAAACTGGAAGATTTGCAGGATTCAATTGAGAAAAGTGAACTTACCGCTGACCAGTCGGCCGATCAGTTTGCTTTGCAAAGACTGCACCGCCAGCTTGCTGATGCAACCGTAACTGCGCCAGTTTCCGGAACGGTTACAGTTGTCAATGCAGAAGTGGGTTCACCGGCTTCCGGATTGCTGTTTGTCATCGAAGATACTAACAATCTTGTCGTAAAGACAAAAATCAAAGAATATGATGTGCCAGCGATTCAAGAGGGCATGGCGGCAGAAGTGAAATCGGATGCGACCGGAGAAGCTGTATTTGAAGGCAGTGTACAGAAAATTTTCCCAGCGGCGATGAAAACAGCAGACGGATCCGTGAAAGAGGAAGGTTCGGCTGAATTTGAAACGCACGTTGCAATTACATCCGAGCATACAGGGCTGCGTGTCGGTATGAATGTGCGCCTTGGTGTTATAACCGGACAGCGAAAAGACGTATATTCTGTCCCGTATGATGCGGTTACCACCAATGCAGAAGGTCAGGATATCATTTACATAGCCAAATTACAGGAAGATGGAACCATGATGCCGGAAGAAATTCCGGTTACAACCGGAATGGAAACAGACTTCTCCTTGGAAGTGAGCGGGGATCAGCTGACAGATGGTATGCAAATCATTACCGATCCGTCTATGATCATTCCGGGCATGCAGATATCCGTTTTGTCGGATGGCATGATGCCGCTGGCAGAGGGGTGAGAACATGAGTAGTCAAGAAAATTTAACACCTTATCAAGAACCGCAGCCATTGATTATTGACATGAAAGGAATCGTGAAACGATTCTATATCGGGCAGCCGAACGAATTGGAAATTTTGCGCGGTATCGACCTCCAAGTTCGAAAAGGGGAGTTCGTATCCATTGTCGGCGCATCCGGTTCCGGAAAATCGACATTAATGAATATCATTGGTGCTCTTGATCGTCCGACAGAAGGGACGTATGTATTGGATGGCGTACCTATGGCAGATGTACCGGACGATTTGCTTTCCGATATCCGTAACTGTAAAATCGGGTTTGTTTTTCAAACCTTTAATCTGATTCCGCGAACATCGGCGCTCAAAAATATTGAAATGCCGATGCTTTACGCGAATGTACCAATGGGTAAGCGCACCGAGCGTGCAAAAAAGCTGTTGGATGTTGTAGGAATGGCTGACCGTATGTCTCATATGCCAAATGAACTTTCGGGCGGACAAAAACAGCGTGTTGCTATTGCGCGTGCGATGGCAAACGATCCGGCAATCATTCTTGCAGATGAGCCGACGGGTGCGTTGGATACGGCAACCGGCAGACTGGTTATGGATTTATTCCATGAACTGCACCGTAAACAAGGCAAAACCATAGTTTTAATCACTCATAACCCGGAACTTGCCGAGGAAACCGAACGCATCATTACAATCAGTGACGGTAAAGTCATTGACTGCAAGGAGGGGGGGCTTGCAAATGCAGCTGTTTGAAAATATCTCTCTTGCAATCAACGGGCTGCGCGCCAATAAAATGCGTGCAATCCTTACAATGTTAGGCATCATTATTGGTATCAGTTCGGTCATTACCATAGTGACAATCGGTGATGCGATGTCAAGTTCTGTTACAGACACGTTTAATGATTTGGGCGCCAATAGTATACAGATATATTTAACTGATAAACCGGATGAGTATGGGAATATAGATTATACCCGCGAACTTGAAGAAAGTGACAGAATCTCATACGATATGATTGCACAATATGAGGAAACTTTTGGAAGTAAAATTCAGGCGTGGGCTGTGTCGACTTATGTTGGAAGCGGGCAGGCAATGAATGGCCGCAATCATGCACAAGGCGATGTAATTGGAACAAATGCGGGAGGCCATAAAATTCAAAATATTCCCATTATTGCCGGGCATTTTCTCAATGATCGAGAGGTTAACGGCGGGAAATATGTAGCGGTCATTTCGGACAAATTTGCCAGCAAGCTGTTTCCAAAAGTCCCTTATCAAAAAGTTCTAGGACGTGAAGTGAAACTTCGCCTTTCTCAGGGAACGTATACGTTTAATGTGGTTGGGCTGTATCATTTTGAGTTAACCGGAATGATGTCCAGTATGGCAGGAGATACCACAACCAATTTCTTCATCCCTGAACCTGTCGCACATGAAATTGTGGATAACAAAGCTGGTTTTGGCGGCATGCAGATCAAAGCCTCGGAAGAAGTTGCAGATTCCCAGCTGTTTGCGGAGCAGACAAAAGATTATTTTAACCGCAGATTTTATCGAGGCAACAAATATGTTGAAATTGAATCACAAAGTATGGATTCGATGATTGGGCAGATGACCGGTGTGATGGATAAAATTAAAATGGCCATTTCAGTTATCGCTGCGATCTCGCTTTTGGTTGGCGGTATCGGAGTTATGAATATCATGCTTGTTTCGGTGACCGAACGAACGCGTGAAATCGGTACAAGAAAAGCGCTGGGCGCGAAAAACAGCGCAATCCGCGTTCAATTTATTGTAGAATCCATGATCATCTGCCTAATTGGAGGCGTGATCGGTGTTCTGCTGGGAGCCACGCTGGGTCGACTTGGTTCCGTCATGCTTAAAGCACCAGGATGGCCATCGCCAGTTGTTGTGGTTGTTGCGGTGAGCTTTTCTATGGTAATCGGCGTCTTTTTTGGCTATTATCCTGCCAGCAAAGCCGCAAAACTCGATCCTATCGAAGCATTGCGCTACGAATAAACAATTTATCAGCACCCCCAACAGGGTCGTACATAAATCGATGTACGACCCTGTTTTTTTACATAATGATCAAAATATTGATTCGATTCATATTGAAAATGCATTGAATTCTGGATAAAGTATGTTATAATAATCACATAGGCAATGTCCAAATAGACAAACTGAAGGAGCTGTTAATCATGCCGTTGGTTACAACAACCGAAATGTTCAAAAAAGCTTATAAGGGCGGCTATGCTGTTGGCGCATTTAACGTTAACAATATGGAAATTGTGCAGGGAATCACAGAAGCCGCATCGGAACTGAAAGCACCGGTTATTTTGCAGGTTTCTGCCGGAGCCCGTAAATATGCAAAACACAACTATCTTGTAAAATTAGTTGAGGCTGCTATTTTGGAAACCGATATTCCAATTGCACTACATCTAGATCATGGTGCGGATTTCGAAACTTGCAAATCCTGTATTGATGGCGGATTTACTTCAGTTATGATCGACGGAAGTGCCAGAAGTTTTGAAGAAAATATTGCCGTAACCAAAAAAGTAGTGGAATATGCTCATGACCACGGCGTGGTTGTGGAAGCAGAGCTTGGAAAACTTGCAGGTATTGAAGATGCTGTCGATGTAAAGGCGGAGGATGCTTCCTTTACAAACCCTGCCGAGGTGGAAGAATTCGTTTCTAAAACCGGAGTAGATTCCCTTGCAATTGCGATTGGTACAAGCCATGGTGCTTATAAATTTAAACCCGGACAGAAACCACAGCTGCGGTTTGATATTCTTGATGAAGTGAGCAAGAGACTGCCGGGATTCCCGATTGTACTGCATGGTGCATCATCTGTCCCGCAGGATCTTGTAAAAGTAATCAATCAATTTGGCGGCGCAATGCCCGATGCAATCGGTATTCCGGAAGAAATGCTGCGTCAGGCTGCTCGTTCCGCAGTTTGCAAAATTAACATCGATTCGGATGTTCGTGTTGCAATGACTGCCGCGATCCGTAAATATATGGCAGAAAACCCGAGCCATTTCGATCCGCGCCAATACCTGACACCTGCTCGTGCGGCTGTTAAGGAAATGGTTGCGCATAAGATCACGGAAGTACTCGGCTGCACCGGAAAAGCATAAGAATAGAAGAATGATAAGAGCCTGCTGTAATTTACAGCAGGCTCTGTTTTTATCGTTTTTTCGATTGGGCTTTTTCCAAAAGACTTTGAAAGCTAGTTCCATGGGGTCGATTAAAGCGCGCAAGATGATAAAGTTCTTCCGGATCACCGGACAAATAGTTGATGTTTTCACTGCATGTCAGTGCTGCTTTGAATCCCATTTCCTTGATAATTGGGAGCGCTTCTGTACTGATTTGACCATAAGGATAAGTAAATGTGGTGGGCAGCCATCCATTTAAGTTTTTAAGACATTCGTCCTGCATCTTTCCAATATCAGAAACGAAAACGTTGCGGTAATCTGAATCGTTTTCACCAAATTTTTTCTTTGCACCACGTCGACCCTGATCGATCGAATGAAGATTAAAGGAATGATTTTGGATTTCTACGATTCCGCTGTTTTTCAGTACTGCAAGTTGATTCCAAGTACAGTGAGAATAACAAATATGATGGTCGTTGATACAAGAGTACTTATCCACATACGTTCCCACGACGGATAAAACCGCTTTGAATCCCATTTCTTTTAAAATTGGAAATGCATATTCATAAAAACTTTCATATCCATCATCAAATGTAATCATCACAGGTTTTTCCGGCAGAACTCCGATTCCATTGACGTAGTCAATTAGGTCCTGCATGATAATGGAGCGATATCCATTGTCTTTGAGATATTGTAAATCCGAGCGCAGTTCCTCCGGAGAAATGGTGTAGTCATTTAATTTTGACTGGTCTTTTAAAATGTGGTGATACATCACAATCGGCAATTCAATTGTTTGGATATCAGCGGATGCATCTGCCGGAACAACGATGCGTGCAAACAGTCCGCAAAGAGAAACCAAAAGCGCAAGAGATAACGAAAATATAACTTGATCAATCCGTTTCAATCCTTATCACACCCAAAACTATATTAGTTCATTTTATGTGATTTCAAATTTTGTTATGACCAATAGAGTCTATTTGGTATGTTGATTGAAAATGGGAAGAATCAGTAGGGACGCAGCTCCGATTGCGGCTGCATCATTGCCAAGCTGTGCGGTTCGCAGATCGATTTTTTCGCACCACACAAGACTTTTTACTGTATTTTGTAAACGGGCAAGAAAAATATCAGGATATCCCGCAAGCTCTCCACCTAAAACAACTGCTTGCGGGTCTATCAGGTTGATCGCATTTGCAATTGCAATTCCCGCATAGTGTGCCGCTCTTGCAAATACATTTTTCACAACCGTATCGCCATTGCGGGCGGCGGCGGCTACAGTTTCCAATGTGAGCTGTCTGCCGATATCCAGTTGATGCCGCAGATAAGGAGCTTTTCCTGCATAAGCCGCTTCCGTACAGCGGCGAAGAATCGATTCCGTTGATGAAAAGGTCTCCAAACACCCATAGTTGCCGCAGTGACACCGTTCACCGCGTGGGTTCATCTTCATATGTCCAATCTCACCGGCCGCATTATGTCTGCCTTTGTAGAGCTGACCGTGGGATATAATTGCCATATCAATCCCAAGAGACAGCCGGATATAAAGGAAATTCTCTACATCCTGCGCACTGCCCAGTAAATGTTCCGCCATTGCCATGCAGTTGGGGTCTCGCTCCAGTAGCACCGTTACACCGAATTCATCTTCAAAAATATGGCGCAGATTTTCGGAATCAAACGTTCCAAATAAATGCCCCCAAACAGACCCTTTTCCCGATGCTCCAATATGACTTGGAGATGAAATCGCGATTCCTTTTACCGCGTTCGGAGGTGTTTTTTCCAACAAAGAGCGGGTCATCGTCTGCATTTGACCGATTACATTGTTGGGATTTTGATCAGATAGAACTTGATATTCTTTTTGCTGAATATGGCTGGAAAAATCCGATACAACCCCGGTCAAACTTCCTGATTCTACATCCAAACCGATGATTAAACAGTCCTGCTGGTTGACTTGAAACCCTGATGGAGTGCGGCCGGCGCCGGCCTGGCGTGTTTTTTTTTCGCACAATATTTTACGTTCCATTAAATCACTGCAGGATGCGGAAACACAG
>CALLQM010000279.1 GCA_938014855.1 uncultured Clostridia bacterium
GGATAGATGCTGATGGTCTGTTCATGGGTCGCCGTAGCGCCCCGACTGTTTTTGGCCGTGGCAATCAGGGTGATGCTGCCGGTCTGTGTGAATTTCAGCTTGCCGCCGTTTTGGTCAAGGGTGCCGTCTGTTAGCTCGGAAAGCTCGGCAGGCAGACCGTTTTTCAGGACTGACCATGTCAAATCGCTTACATACCGGCTTTCCGGCTTGATTTCAATTTCATCGGCAGTATACGCGGTTTTGGGCAGTGTAAATGAAAACTGCGGGGCGGGAACATAGGAAGAACCGCCACCGGAACTGCCCCCGCCGGAATTTCCATCGGAGGGCTTATCCTCCGGCTTGGTGGGAACAGTCGGCTTGGGCGGTTCTTCCTTCTTGATTTTTTCTTTGGCCTTTTCCGTATCCACCAGCATTTCAAAGGCTTCGGCGCGGGTGGCCTTTCCGTCCGGCTTGACCGTGCCGTCCGGGTAGCCGTCTACGATACCGTATTCCTTGCCGGTGCAGATGCTGGATTTGTCCGATTCGGAAAGCGTATCGTCGTCGGAAAAGCCGGTGACGCAGGAGCAGGAGGCGTCATGCTCGCCCTTGCCGATGGCACGCACCAGCATGCGGATCATCTCCATGCGGGTGATGGGCTGATCCGGTAAAAACTTCGTGCCGAAATCGTCCTTTTGGATGATTCCCGCAATAATGAGCGCCTCAACATCCTGCTCCGACCAATGTCCGGCAATGTCGGTGAAGCGAAGGGTGACCTCGCTTTCCTCCGGCTCCGGCAGCTCCATGGTTCTGGCAACCAAGGCGGCGAATTCCCCTCTGGTGATGATTTCATCCGGGTGCGCCAGCCCGTCGGGGTAGCCGCTGATGACGCCTTTTTCCGTCAGGATCTGAATGGCTTCCTCCGCCCAATGCCCCTTGGCATCCTCAAAATACCGGTTTACCGCATAGGCGCTGCCCGCAAGCAGGGAAAGCACAAGGCAGACAGTGAGGGCAAGGCACAGCGGCCGTTTCATTTTCTTATTCATAAGCGCCTCCTACATTCCGCCCATGACGGGCTGACCTTGCTCCTGCTGGGCGGAGGATTCCTGTTTCTGCGCGGCGGTCTGCCCCTGGGTCAGCGTCTGCTGATAAGCGCCGAGGACCGCCTTGTCAAACTCTGCCTTGGCCTCCTTGGTGCAGGGAAAGCAGATATCCTTGTACTCGCCGTTTCCGGCCTTATAGCTTGGCATGGAGATAAACAGCCCTTTAGAGCCCTCCATAATTTTGATGCCCCGCACGGCAAAATCGCCGTAGACATTGACCGAGGCGGTGGCCTTGCAGCTGCCCTCCGGACGGATGGAGTGGATTTTCACATCGTACTTGGGTGCGGCCGGTGTCGTGTTCTTAGGCATGGTTTTTTCCTCCTTCACAAGATTTCCGGCACAGTTAACCGGCGTAGTTGAACATCTCCTTGATGCGCTCGGTCAGGGTGGGCAGCACCGTTTCCCCGAACAGGGCATACAGCCCCGCGAGGAGCAAAGCGCCCAAAACCACTGCAATCAGGATTTTGATCGCGGTGTCAATGTAGCCGTCCCCGGCATTCCCTGCGAGAATGGAGCGGCTTTTCACAGCAGCCGCACCGAGCTTGTTCTTCAGCTTGCAAAATAGACTTTTCATTTTGGCCTCCTTCATAAAATGAGGGCATGAAAAAAACAGCTTCTGGCTGTCTACATGCTCATGCCCATGGTTTGGGTTTGCTCCGGTTCCCCGAAGCTGATTTGTTGAAATCCGAAGCGGTCACAGTAGTGGAATTCGCTGCCCTCTGCGTCATACAGCTCCACCACATCGGACATGGACAGGGAGTGTCCGTCATAGCCAGGCGGGTGATTCACGTTGCACCTTGTGTAGATGGCTTCGAGATCGTTGGTGTCAAGCGGCCCGTCATAGGCGACCCGGTAATGCTCCCGGGACGGCTCTCCAAACTGCCGCACCGTTTCCTCATAAGAGATAAACTTCCTATACACATCCGTTTCCGGCTTCAGCTGCCAGACGCGCACATTTTTCAGCGGTGCGGCGGACTCATTCATGCCGCCCATTCGTTCCCCCGCGGCAAGCCGTTCCATCACGCCGTCCGTCCACTGCGGGGTCAGGCTGCGGCTTTTGAGCCATGCGGTCAGCTCGTCATTTTGAAAGATGCTGTCCACCACCGCTTTTTCTTTTTCTGTATATCCGGCCGGGTTTCCATAGTAGGAAATGAGGCCGTTTTTCAGGGTGATTCCCGGCATATGCTCACCTCCCGGATCATGTATTGGGAATCCAAGACAGG
>CALLQM010000280.1 GCA_938014855.1 uncultured Clostridia bacterium
TTAGTAGATAATGAGCATTTTTTGAATTTTAGTGGAGGGGTCCATGAAACTAGGAAATCTCGAAATCCCCCGTACCGCCGCGCTGGCGCCTATGGCAGGCGTCACCGACCGCGCATTCCGCGAAATCTGCAAAGGGTTCGGAGCGGCGTATCTGGTTGGGGAAATGGCGTCCGCCAAAGGCATGCACTTTTCCGACCGCAAAACTGCATCTCTGCTGGGTGTTTCCGATCTGGAACGCCCGATCGCAGTCCAGCTTTTCGGAGACGAGCCGGAGATCATTGCGGAAGCGGCTGTCAAAGCGCTGGAAGTTCGGGCGGAGGTAAGGGATCTAAATATGGGGTGTCCCGCGCCCAAAATGGCGGGAAACGGGCGCGGGGCGGCGCTGATGAAAAACCCGGTGCTTGCCGGAAAAGTCACCGAGGCGGTGGTCCATGCTGTCGATATACCGGTCACCGTCAAGTTCCGCAAAGGCTGGGACGACGAACACGTGAACGCGGTGGAATTTGCCCGCATCATCGAGCAGAGCGGCGCGGCCGCGCTTACCGTGCACGGGCGCACCCGCCAGCAGTTCTATCAGCCGCCGGTGGATTTGGATGTGATCGCCGCGGTCAAGCAGGCAGTCTCGATCCCTGTGATCGGGAACGGGGACTGCGTCGATATACAATCCGTTAAACATATGTACGATTATACAAAATGTGATTTAGTGATGATCGGACGCGGTGCGCTGGGCTGTCCATGGCTGTTTGCCCAAGTCCGCTCCTATCTGACCGACGGGGCGATCCTCCCCCCGCCTTCTCTGCCTGAAAAAATGGAGGTCATGCTTCGCCATTTCCGGCTGGTCTGCGAATATAAAGGCGAACGGCAGGGCATGCGGGAAGTCCGCAAGCATGCCGCTTGGTATATGAAAGGGATGCGGGGCGCGCCCGCATTCCGCAAACAGGGCGGAACGCTCTGCACCTATGCCGACGCGGAAAAACTAGCCGCGGATGTTCTCGCCGCAAACCCGGAACAATGCTGATATTGGAGGTCTAATCCATGCGTCCACGTAAAA
>CALLQM010000281.1 GCA_938014855.1 uncultured Clostridia bacterium
TTAATTGCTTCTCTGCCATTTTTTGCATAAAGAAACTCAAGCGGATTTTCTACGCACCTTTTTCTTAATTATCCTGCCGCAGTTAAAACCGGTAACCGCATCTGTTTTGATTCTTACAGGGATTCACTGCTGGAACGATTACCAATTTTCGCTGTATGTTTTGCAGGCTCCAAAGATGAAAACCGTATCGCTGGCGATTTCTTCATTCTTTTCGCAAACAACCAGCAACCTAAACGCAGCGGCGGCCGCCGCGTTGCTGGCGATTCTACCGGTTACCGTTTTGTTTTTGTTTCTCCAAAAATATTTCATAAAAGGTATGGTGGACAGTGCAATCAAATGATAAATATGGGGATATCGTTTCAGCCCTAAATTTATTTTGAGGTGTATTATGAATAATCAAAATTTTCACCCGATTCAAAAGGTGCCGCCGATTGCTCATGCGCTGCACCATTGGGACGAAAAAACAGGCAGACTGTGTTATGAATATAACGGGGTAAACATCATAACTTTGGACATTCCAAAAGGTCATGAGATTGGTTTCCGCCATGGGTCGGATGGAACGATGCAAAGCATTCAATATATGCAGCAGGTCTATGTTTCCAGTGATGTACCGGTAAAAGCAGTTATGACCATAACCCTTAACAAGGGCTGTTTAAACATGCGCCCACACAGAGCGGGGCGTGAGCAGGCGATTCTTGGTCAAGCGGGTTCTCCGCTTATAGCGGGTGTAAATGGCATGTATGATGTTGACTGGGATTTGCTAATCGACTGGAATGGGTGCAATTGGAGATGGATTTCTTCGGAATTTGAAAAGAAGAATGGCTTCCAATGTGCAAAACTTGAGGTTGAATTTTCGCAAAAGGCGCTATTTATCAATATTCGTCCCCAGTATTACAGAACCCATTTAGGGTCTCGATCTCATCAGCCTTGGAAATTTCAGCCGAATCCAAAACCGATAGCGGGCTGGTGCTCGTGGGAGGCATATCGAAGAAATATTGATATTGAAAAAGTAGCCCATATTTCTGAATTCATGCAAAAGAATCTGCGGGATTATGGACTTGAATACATACAGGTGGATGATGGATATCAAAAAATGCCTTTGCCATATAATGCAGAGGGCACGATGGCAGAAGGCTGGCTTACATGTGAAGAAAAAGCATTTCCGCAAGGACACAAAAGTATTGTCAAAACCATTCGGCAGCACCACTTTACTCCTGCGGTATGGACAAATGCGAACATAACCAATCCGAGATTTCCCCAATGTCACAAGAACGATGTCGTTTGGTTTGATGGGGAACCTTTAAAGGGAGAATGGATTGACTATTTATATTCCTGTTTGCCGGAATGCCTGCATAAGCATGTGATACCACTGTTTCAAGAACTAAAAGAATTGGGGTATCAATATATCAAAATTGATGCAATCAGGCATTTGCTATTCGATGGACTTCATGAATGTGTGCGTCTTGGAATGTTTTCCAATGAAGAAGCGGAAAAACGGTTTCGTGCTTATATGGAAGCTACTCGGGAAGGCATGGGGAAGGATGTATACTATCTTGCAAGCTGGGGCGAAATGCATGAAGTGGTTGGCGTAGCGGATGCATGTCGGATATCTATGGATGCAAATCCAACTTGGGCAGGCATACGTATGCAGTTGTTTGAGTCTGCAAGGTGGTTTTTTACCAACCGAATATTATTTTTAAATGACCCGGATCATGTTTGCGTTCGGACAAAAAGTGACTGGGCAAAAAGTGTACTTTCTCTGATTTCTCTGTCCGGTGAATTGTATATGCTGAGCGATACTCCCGATGCGTATACTCCGGAAAAGTTAGAGATTATTCAAAAGACTCTGCCACCTCTCCCTACGAAAACAGCAGAAACAGGACCACTTTCTTTGGATTATCCGGCTTACACTTGGACAAAACTGCATGGCTTTGCGGTACAGTCTCATGAAACGCCAGTTGAAATGGAAGATATCACACTTGAAGAAGCAATGAATATGGCCGGGGATTTTCCTTCAATGGATGATGATCATCCTTTTTCCAGTTTGTGGGCATTTCATATTGAGAAGCACGATTTAAAATGGTGCGTCATGGCGCACATTGCGACAATACCGCTGAAAGCGGCATCACTGCCC
>CALLQM010000282.1 GCA_938014855.1 uncultured Clostridia bacterium
ATCCAAAATAAATGTCCTCGATCAATGCTGCCGCAATGATAGTCTTACCGGCACCAGTGGGTGCCTGCAGGGAAACGACTTGTGTTTTTTCTCTGCGTCTATAGCTGTCCAGTGCGTCAGCAATATCCATGCGCAGTTCCTTGACAGCTTTCTCCTGAAAGGATATTAAATTTACCTTCATCTGCTGTTCCTCCCTGCGTTAATTCTGAAGTTGTCCAGATAATCCCGGTACAACTGATAAGTCTTTTTGCCATCCAGCGCCTGTGTCATGGCAGCAAAGCTGGATTCGTAATCGGTTACGAGGTACACAACCTCAATTTCCGGATGTTGTGCCAGCTGTTCAGCAAACTCTCCGAAGCGATTCTCGTCATTGAGGATCGCCATTTTGTTGTCCGGCAGGATGAGCATGTCCGGCACGATGGCATCGATCATCGGACATTTACCGATAGCACCTGCCTTCATCCACAGTGTGGAGAGAAGCTCCTTAAATTGCATACCGAGGGACACCTTTGTTTTGTCGAGGAAACCTAACCTGAAGAAGACTGCGTTCGTTGCAAAGCCCTCAGATAGTGAGATATCTCCACCAACATATTGTCCTTTCAGAGGTGAGCCGTAAATATCCTTTCCTGTAATGCTACATACTGTACGTGGCCAAGTAACATGTCTTGCTATTCCAAGATTATTCCACTCATCATCGCCATGGCGATATCCTTTTGCAAGAAGATCTTTTGCTTCCTCGGCAGATACTTCGTTGTTAGTTACCATTATGCAACGGCGGTGTCCCCCGCCTTCCTTATTGAGGAGGTTAACCGCGTGAAGTGTTGTTCCAGAACCTGCAAAAAAATCAACAATTAACGCATTCTGTTTATTGGCAACAAAGAACCGGATAGTATCATGCACAGAATATAAAGATTTCGGGAAGGTAAATCTGCTGTTCCCAAACATTGATTTCAGCAAATTTGTGCCACCTGTACTTGCATCGTGTGATCCAATGCGCCACTGCGTTCCTGTTACGAGTGAACGGACTTCTGTATCAGAAATTATGGAGCCATCTTCTCGTCTTCCGCTAATTTCATATATGCCATCTTCAACTTTCTTGATTTCACCCTTCTTGAGATAATAAATAGGAATGCTATCCTTCTTTTTCTTTCCTAGCATTACATATCCAGATTTGATGAGGGTTTTTAAGTTTTCGGAGGATATTTGCCAATTACCCTCATTGCCATCTTGACGCAAGGGCCACACCGCGAAAGTCCCTTCCGGCGCTTGCACTTCGTCGCGGTCATTTCCGTAATAAGACTTGCCTACAGAATGAATTGTTTTTCCATCATTATTAACGTAAACAGGGTAGAACTGATTTGGGCTGTCCTTACGCAAAAAGTTGGTTCCCGATCTAATAAGCATTGACCAGCGTAAGTGAGTCACTCTCGTATCGTTTTCCTTTACATTTACACGCCATTCGTCGCTCAAAGGCAACCGACAAACAGAAGAATTTCCAAACTGAAGAACATAGATATATTCATCTACCCTGGCAAAACCGTTTTCCCGTGCAACCCCTCTGGAGTTGGTTAAGGCGGATATCATCTGCATTCTTGCATTAGGAAACATCTCCTCCAGCAAGCATCCAAGATGCAAATATTCTTTTTCGTCAATCGTAACAATCAGCACAGAATCGTTGGGGTTTAGAAGACGTTTTGCAATTTCCAAACGCTTCTGCATAAACGACAGCCATTTACTGTGACGGTATTCGTCCGCTCCGTCTACGTAGTCGTTGTTATACTTCCGGTCGCGTGCGCCGGTGTTATAGGGCGGGTCGATGTAGATACAATCTACCTTGCCTGCGTACAGGTATTCCAGAAGTTGCAGGGCATGGTAGTTGTCGGCTTCGATTAGAGTATGCCAACGCTCACTGTCCAGTGCGTTGCACACCTCTCCCAAGGGCTGGAGGCAAGGGTAGATGGGATCACCCAGCTCCGCCCGTTGTGACAAGATCCGCTACGTCAAACTCCACCGCTTCGGTTCCGTTCTTGGGCAGACACAGTGCTTTGCCGTCTGCGATCTTCAAAACGGTGTAGGTCTCATTTGCTTTTCCATTGCGCACAGAAACCTTGAGACCCTTTCTTACAGGAATATC
>CALLQM010000283.1 GCA_938014855.1 uncultured Clostridia bacterium
CGCCGGAATCCAGCGCCTTGTTTGGAAGAACATAATCGGTGAACTCTTGGATTTCAAGAATCACACCCTGTTCTTCCAAAAGTGGTTTAATGGATTCAAGAATCTCTGCGTGAGGAGCCGGGGATGCGCCAACCTTTACGGTCACGGTTTCGCCGGAAGCGGATTCACTGGAGACTGCTTCGGATTCAGCCTCAGAAGTAGGGGCGGTTTCTGCTTTGTCACCGCATCCTGCGGTAATTGCAGTAAGAGCCAAAGCCATAGAAAAAGCAAGTATTTTCTTTAAATGTTTCATAATAGACCTCTTTTCTTTTACATATCTTTCATCTATAAAAACCCAACCGTGCTGTACACTCACGGTGAAAGGTTACCGGTTTCGTTTATCAATATGATTTGCCAAATAATCAAAAATAATTTGGATAACACAAACAATTGCAACCAACAGCAGTACCGTAAGCATCATGACGTCGTACTGATAACGGTGCAGACCGTATCGAATGGCGATATCACCAAGTCCGCCTGCACCAACTGCACCCGCCATGGCGGAGTACCCAATCAAGGTAATGGTCGTGATGGAAAGGCCGCGAATCAGCGACGGTACAGCCTCAGAGAGCATGACGTGGCAGATGATCTGCCATTTGGTTGCGCCCATACATTGTGCGGCCTCGATGACGCCGGTGTCAATCTCCGCAAAAGAGCTTTCCACCAAACGTGCGACAAACGGCGCGGATGCAATGATCAAAGAAATACATGCGGCATTGGTGCCGATCATCTTACCCGTAACCAGACGTGTAAAGGGAATGAGCACAATCATCAAAATGACAAATGGGAACGAACGCAAGATGTTGACAACCCAGCCAAAAATCGAGTTAAACGGATGATTTTCCATAATGCCGCCTTTTGAGGTGACCGAAAGAAGAATTCCCATCGGCAGTCCCAATAGATAGGCAAACAGTGTAGAGACAATGGTCATATATAAGGTATCAATCGTACCCTGAATCAAAAGCTGGCTCATTTTACAGCACCTCGTATCCCAGAAGAAGTTTTGTCATGTCGCTTTTTGGATGTTCAAAAATTTCGTTCGTGTCGCCCCACTCAACAAATTCGGCGGAATCGATGACCGCTACTTTGTTGCAGATGGATTTGACGACGGCGATTTCATGCGTTATGATGACAATGGTAACATTTAGCTTCGTATTAATGTCATGAAGCAGTTCGAGCACGGCTTTTGTGGTCAGCGAATCGAGCGCGGAAGTCGGCTCATCGCAAAACAGAACTTCGGGGGATGTCGCCAGCGCACGTGCAATGGCGACACGCTGTTTTTGTCCGCCGGAAAGCTGGGATGGGTAGCTGTCCGCTTTGTTGGTTAGCCCCACAAGTTCCAGCAGCTCATCCACTCGTTTGGCGGATTTTTCTTTATCGGCATTTGCAAGCGTCAGCGGAAATGCGATATTCTGCCGAACTGTTTTTTGCATCAGCAGATTGTATCCCTGAAACACAACGCCCATTTTGCGTCTTGCCGCAATTAAACCGGAACCGTTGAGTGTTGCAATATCGGTGCCGTCAAGCAGAATACTGCCGGATGTAGGTTTTTCCAGTGTCGACAGACAGCGCAGAAGCGTGGACTTTCCTGCTCCGCTCATGCCGATGATGCCAAAAATATCACCTTTTTTAATGTGCAGGTTGACATCTTTGAGCGCGACTGTTTCACCCGATTTATCATAAAATATTTTAGAAACATGGTTTATCTGTATCAAGTTAAAACCCCCTGTTATTCTGATTGATAGGGAACAAAAAAAGCCCTCATCCGTTGGACGTCATCCAAGGACGAAAGCTTATGCTTCGTGGTACCACCTTGATTTATCCCTGTTTTTCAACAAGGGAACTCACAGCGGCAGAGAGCTTCAACCGCCTGTCACTATAACGGGTGAACCCGTCACGGACTAAAAGCTTTCGCCCGTGCAACTCCAAGACCATGTTCAGTTTTTTCAGTTTCACCCCTTCACACCAAACGGGGTTCTCTGTAGAAACGTTCAAAACCTACTCTTCTCTTCAGCGTCTTTTTCACATGTGGAATTCGATTGTTACTACTCATTATACTATTTTTTTTATGTTCGTCAAGGTGCATGCAGGAATTTTGGTGAATAGTTGCAAATCAATTTTTACCATGCTTAAAATGATGTATGCTTTCACGATAAATCACCCATAGGATACCCTGATTTGCCCGTATCTATCCATGTAAATGCCGTGAATAGAACCGTTTACAGGGTTGGATTGGTTTGTTATAATTAGGATAGGAACGTATTTATAAAAGAAAAGGAGAACAGGATGGATCAGGCAAACATTCAGCGAATCAATGAATTGACCCGTTTGGCAAGACAACGTGAACTCACAAGCGAGGAACAAGCCGAGCGTGCAGAACTGCGCAGAGCCTATGTCGAGTCGATGAAACAAAGCCTGCGGTCGGAAATCGCTCGGATTCGCATTGTGGACGA
>CALLQM010000284.1 GCA_938014855.1 uncultured Clostridia bacterium
TCCTGGAACTGCGGGAGCTGCTGAACTTCTTTGCTGACCGGAACGTTGCCGGTTGCAACACACCAGGTCTGCTGACCTTTGCCGGTTGCCAGATAAGACAGCCACTCAAATGCAGCTTCTTTGTTTTCGCAGGATTCGAAAATAACGTTTTCGGTATCGCCCATGGAAGTCCACTGGCCTTTTCCGCCCGGGAATGCGAATGCGTCAACGTCATCACCAAAGGTTTCAACCATGCCTGCGGAAGAACCGGTGTGGTGGATGGTCATAGCAGTTTTGCCGCTCTTGAAGTTTGCAATGATTTCATTGAATCCATCAGCGGTTGCAGTCGGAGGAACGCAGCCTTTTGTGTACAGATCCATGAAGTCCTGCATACCCTGGACTGCTTCCGGAGTCGTGAAGTCTTCAAAGTTTCCGCCGCGAGCCTGCACAAAGCTGCCCCAAGGTTCCTGTCCGCCCTTCGCGCCGCGCATACCGAATCCGTAAACATCGACTTTGCCGTCGCCGTCGGTGTCGCGGGTCAGTTTTTCACAAGCTGCGAGGAATTCATCATATGTGGTCGGAACCTCAACACCGGCTGCTTCGAACATAGACGGTCTGTAATAAACATACAGAATCTGTGTGTTCCAAGGCATCACATAGATGCTGTCGGTACCGCTGGCTTGTTTCATAACGTCATAGAGGCTGGGCTCGATCAAATCTTTGTCTTCCCAGTTCTCAATCATGCCGTCCAGGTTTGCCAGCAGATTGTTTGCTGTAAACAGCGGGGTAGCGGTCAATTTCCAAGAAGCGGTATCTGGGCCGCCGCCGCCCATAACAGCGGTAAAGAGGTTTTCGCTGTATTTACCGCCGTCCCACGGATATTCTTCCGCTACAACGGTAATGCCTTTGTCGTTGGTCTCGTTAAAGTCTTTTACCATTTCCTGCATAACTGCAGAATACTCGCTGTTGTCTGCCCAATACCAGTGGGTAATCGTGACCGATTCACCGGTAGCTGCTTCCGAAGAAGCTTCCGATGCAGCAGAAGCTGCGGAAGATGCGGCTTCAGATGAAGTTTCATCTTTTTTGCCGCCGCAAGCGGTCAGAGTTCCGGCACACAACATCAAAGCCAAAACAGTGCTAAGAATCTTTTTCATTAGTAGTTTCTCCTCCTAAGTTTAATTTTGCGTCTCTTGCTGTTAGGGTTATATGCTTCTCGGTTTCCCGTTTCGCAACATCAGGCAGTCGATTTTTGATGGCATTCAGAATGTTTATATGGCTGTCCATAGCGCGATCCTGGCTGCCTTCAATCGTGACTGTTTCATAATATCCTTCCCGAATTGATTCGCAAATAATCGGAAGAAAACGATGAAGGACCTCGTTTTGTGTACATTGAGCGACAAGTGAATGAAACTGAATATCCAACGCTGCGTGAACTGCTTTTGGATCGGGCGCATCCTGCATTTGCTGGATGACTCTTTCCAACATATCAATGTCACGCGCAGTGGCACGCTGTGCCGCTAAATAAGCAACCTGTGGTTCAATAATCATACGCGTTTCCAACAGGTTTTGCAGAAGCTTATGCTGATCCGCAAAATGCAGACCCAGCGGATCTTTGCTCAGCCCCGGTCTTCTTGTAATGAATGTACCGCGGCCGCGTCGAATTTCAACCACATTTTCTGCAACCAGCAGCTTGATCGCTTCCCGGATCGTGGAACGGCTAACGCCAAACAGACTAATCAGTTCGCTTTCGCTTGGAAACCGATCGCCGGGCTGCATGTTTTTCTTGATAATAATTTTGCGAAGCCGCTCTGCAGCAATTGCAGGAAGTTCTTTCTTTGAGGAAATACGATTCATAACCTCCACCTCCCAATCTAATCAGACGTCAGACCAGTTGCTTTTGAAAACAAAGCAAGAGATTCGAGCCTCTTGCTTATCAGACGTCAGACTAGTTCCACCCAACTTCCTCGAGATTGCTATTAGTATAACAATCTTTTTCTCATTTATCAAGGGGTTTACAAAGAAAACGTCAGAATCCATTAACCTTTTTACTTTCATTTATGAAAAATAACGAAATGGTTGTTTCAAAAAATAGGCAGAAAGGGAACCGATCTGCCTATTTTTTCGTTATATGGAAGATTATTGCTGTTTTGGCGCGGTCATTACTTCTAAATCTATGATGACTTGATCGAGATGTCTGCGCATATAGCGTTCACCTGCATCGACATCACGCCTGCGAATCGCATCCATAATATTGGTGTGCGGCTCAATTGCATTTTGAATATTATGTTCCACCAGAAAGGTTTTACTTCGAAACGCCTGCGCACATTCGCTTACCTTGCGGTTGATGCTGATGAGCAGTTTGTTTTGGCTTTTTTCAATAATTTGATTGTGAAACTTTTCATCGTATTTCGCAATGTTAACCGCGTCGCGCTGTGAGATTGCCTCCATAAAAGTTTCGTGCGTACGCGCAAGCTGTGCAATGTCCGCGTCCGAACAGCGCTCAATGGTCAGCCGAACAGCCAATGGTTCCAGCGCCGTACGAATTTCAATGACATCCTTAAGCTCGACTTCATTTTTTACAAACCATTCCACAATATTTTCCAGTTCCATCTCTTCTTTGCGCGCGACAAACGCGCCTCTACCGGGTCGAATTTCCACATATCCACTAGTTTGCAGAATTCGGAACGCTTCCCGCACGGTGCCGCGTCCCACACCCATCTGTTCACACAATTCCTTTTCCGACGGGAGCTTATGGCCCACCTCAACCTCACCGGACAAGATGTATTCTTGAATGTTATCTGCCACTTGTTGTACGACGGGAATCCGCTGAATTGATTTCATATTTTTCACCCAATTACTCTCTATATTCCAATAAATCAGCCCTTGTCTGCGGCCAATTGCATGATGTCACACAATTAAATCTCAATGTCATTAAACCATTTCTTTAGAAATTCGTCAACTAAAAATAAAAAGATACCTATAAATAAGGGAATATTCGGTGTAAAATGGTTGACTTTCCAATAAAAGCAGGGTATGATATTGTTAGATTGTATGACATGTTACAATTGGTGTTCAAGATATCCTTACAACATCTTAGGAAAGAGAGGCCATTGTATGAAAATTGCACTCATTAACGAAAACAGCCAGGCCGCCAAAAACGAACTGATTTTTCAAACACTGAAAAAAGTTGCGGAACCGCTCGGACATACCGTTGTTAATTACGGCATGTATTCCAACGAAGACAACGCACAGCTGACGTACGTCCAAAACGGCATCCTTGCCGCTATTCTTCTTAACAGTAAAGCCGTCGATTATGTGGTTACCGGATGCGGAACCGGCGAAGGCGCCATGCTTGCACTTAACAGCTTCCCGGGCGTGATCTGCGGTCATGTTGTCGACCCAAGCGATGCCTACCTGTTTGCTCAGATTAACGACGGCAACGCAATTTCTCTGCCGTTCGCCAAAGGATTTGGCTGGGGCGCTGAACTGAATCTTGCATACATCTTTGAAAAAATCTTCAGCTGTGAAAGCGGACAGGGCTATCCGAAAGAACGCGTTGTTCCGGAACAGCGCAACAAAAAGATTTTGGACGCCGTTCGTGAAAACAACCTCAAAGACCTCATTACCTGCCTGAAGGGCATCGATCCGGAACTGGTAAAAGGTGCGGTAAGCGGAGAAAAATTCAAAGACCTGTTCTTTGCAGACTGCAAAGATGAAGCAATCAGCGAATACATCAAAAGCATTGTTGGCTAAGGCTTTTTAGAATTGATACATATTGCAGCTGCGCGGGTGTTTCCACCCGCGCAGTTTATTTTTTAAAACTGTAATTCTTGCTTTTCAAAAACGGCAATGTTAAACTAATTTTATCCATTTCATACGACTGAATATTCATCGGTCATATGGGAAAATTAGTAAAATACAACCGGCAGGCGGTGTCATTTATGATTGAGATTCCGAATACAGCATCCCAAATCCTCAAAGCATTGGAGCTTGGGGGATATGAAGCATATGTAGTAGGCGGCTGTGTGCGGGACAGCCTTCTGGGAAAAACCCCGCACGACTGGGATATCTGCACCAGTGCCTTGCCGCACCAAACCATTGCTTGTCTTTGCGGATACCACACGATTGAAACTGGAATCCAGCACGGAACGGTTACCGTAGTAATTGATAAAAACGTATGCTACGAAGTCACCACCTTTCGGCAGGACGGCACATATTCGGATCATCGGCGGCCGGATCGGGTCGAGTTTGTGCGCAGTTTAAGAGAAGATCTCAAGCGCCGGGATTTTACAATCAACGCCATGGCATACCATCCGCAAAAAGGGCTGATTGATGCGTTTGATGGACAAGCCGATTTAAAACGCGGCGTTATCCGCTGTGTCGGTGAGCCAGCTCGGCGGTTTGAAGAGGACGCTCTGCGTATTCTGCGGGCACTTCGGTTTGCATCGGTTTATGAGTTTTCGCTGGAACACGAAACCGCACAGGCGGCAACCAACCTGCGGCATCTTCTCTGCTCAATTGCAGGGGAACGTATCCGTGACGAGCTGTGCAAGCTCCTTTGTGGGCAAAATGCAGGTGTAATGCTTTCTAGCTTTACAAGCATTTTTTGCGAATTTCTTCCTGAATTGAACGGATTGCTTGCTCTTAATAGTAAGCAGTCAAATCAGCCAAATCCTTGGGACGCCACTGTGCAAAGTGTTGCAAATGCGCCCGCAAAACCGATTTTACGGCTTGCTATGCTGTTCCACGAGATTGGCAAGCCTTTTCGCTTTACACACGAAATTGACGGAATTCCGCGTTATTACGGCCATGCTCAAAAGAGCGCCGCGCTTGCAAGAACCATTTTGCGCCGCTTACGGTTTGATAACGCCTCAATTTCTAAAATTACACAGCTGATTGGTCTACACGAAACGGCAATCGTTCCCACAGAGGTCTGTATTCGGCGGCAGCTCAGCCGTTTGGGTTCCGAACAGCTGCGGCGGCTGTTTCAAATAAAGAAAGCGTTGATCGCGTCACAGCCCTCCGACCGGAAAACCGACAGCCTTTTCGTTTTGGAACAGGCAGAGCGGACGCTTAATCACATTTTGGAGCAAAAACAATGTTATCGACTCAAAAATCTTGCAGTCACCGGGCGGGAACTGATCGCGGCGGGAATGCCGCAGGGCGCACAGATTGGAAAGGTACTGCGGACGCTTTTGCGGCTGGTCATCGATGGAAAATTGGAAAATCGGCGGGAATGCCTGCTTGCCTATTGTCAAAAGGAGGGATGGATTGCGTCATGAACATATCCAAACAAAACGCCATGCAGATTGTGACAGACATTAGCGAAATTATCCATCAAAACATCAATCTCATGGATGAAAAAGGGGTCATCATCGCAAGTACCGATCTAAACCGCATCGGGCAGTTTCACGAAGGCGCGTCCAAAGTCATCACGCAAAACCTGGAAGAACTCGTAATCTATGAGGATTCCGAATTGGAGGGAACACGCAAAGGCATCAATCTTCCGGTTCGGTTTGACGGGCACATTGTCGGTGTCATTGGAATGACCGGAGAACACGACCAAGTGGTGAAATATGGGCAGATTTTAAAAAAGATGACCGAAATCCTGCTGTTGGAAAATTACTCGAAAGAGCAGAAAAAGTTTGATGACCGCATCAAAGCCCGCTTTTTAGATGAATGGCTGTTTGAAGATATGCCGCTGTATAGTCAGCCGTTTATCAAACGCGGTCTGCGTCTGGGGTTTGATGTGACGGTTCCGCGGCGGGTCTTAGTTGCAGAAATTGCGGAGCTTACCAAATACAGCGACAGCACCGACGGACAGCGTATGATCGATAAAGTCAACAAAACCGTGCGCAAGATCATGCAGACCAATCCAAAGAATGTGTTTACAAAAACCGCCTCGCAAATGATCTGTCTGGTTCCAAAATGTTCGGACAGCGAAATGCGTACGATTGCCCAACGGATTCAAACAAACGTGCAAAGCGTCTGCGGGCTCACCGTTCTAATCGGAATTGACGCATCCTGTAAGGTCGTGCATCACGCCTACCAGAAAGCAAGAAAAGCGATGCAGGCGTGTATGTTTGCAAAAGGGGAAACCATCCATTTTTACGACGATATCAACCTTGCCATCTTTATGGATGAAATCTCGCAAGCCTCCAAAAAGGAATTTCTGCGCCGCATCTTTCGCGGACTGGAAGAAGACGAGATTGCTTCCTGGGCACATCTATTGCAGGTATATTTTCATGAAAACGGATCGATTAATCGGACTGCCGATCAGCTTTTTATTCATAAAAACACCCTTCAATATAAGCTGCGCAGGCTTTCTGAACTGACCGGTTACGACCCGCGTAATTTGGCGGATTCCGCCTTATTCTATCTTGCCATCCAGTTTTTTGAACAAACCACGGAAGAACCCCCAATTCTTTAATGCAAACCCATCCTTTTTTTGATAGATATGTTACATAATACAATGATTTTGCATGATTTATAGTACACATAACATAGACGGTTGTGTGGAAATGTTATACAATAATAACAAGGAAAAGAATCATGCAGAATGTATTTATGTGCATCCTGTTAAAATATGGAGGTAGAGATTATGTCTGGTTTAGGTTTAATCTTCGCATTCGTAATTGCAATTATTGTCATGATTCTGGCTATTTCCAAACTAAAGATTCACCCGTTCTTATCCATCATGACCGTCTCATTGATTTTGGGTCTGGTGGCAGGAATCCCGCTGGTCAACGAGACTGCGGCGGATGGCACCGTAACGCAGGGGCTTGCGTCGGTCATCGGAGCCGGATTTTCTGGAACGTTTACCAGCATCGGTATCGTCATTATTTTAGGCGCACTGATTGGTACCATTCTGGAAGCGACCGGTGCGGCGCTCAAACTTGCCGACATTGTCATTAAGATTGTCGGGAACAAGCATCCGGAACTCGCGGTCGAACTGATGGGCTGGGTCGTATCGATTCCGGTATTCTGCGACAGCGGCTTTGTTATTTTAAACCC
>CALLQM010000285.1 GCA_938014855.1 uncultured Clostridia bacterium
ACTGACCACATGGGTGGTAAAAGTGGAGTTGTTGCCGCCGCCATGCTCCGCGTGCAGAACAAGTGCTACATCTAAAACATGCGCTTCCAGTTGCGTATATTTTTTATCCGGACGCAGAATGCGCAAAATATTTTCCGCAGTTGATAAACTCGGGTTTGGAGCGTGAATAAACAGGCTCTTACGCCCATGATAATGGTTGTAAGCTTGATAGCCATAGACAGACAGCATCGGAAACAGAGCAATCAGCTGTAAGCACTGGCGCACGACATTAGGCAGAGAAATATCATCGGCACGGTCATCGTAAGAATACAGCGTCAGCACACTGCGAGCGAGCGTATTCATCATGTCGCGGCTGGGAGCTTTCATAATAATATCACGCACGAAGCTGGTGGGCAGGGAACGATAGCCCGCCAGCAAAGCATTAAAATCATCAAGCTGTTTTTGCGTTGGCAGTTTTCCAAACAAGAGCAAATACGTTGTTTCCTCAAACCCAAACCGATTTTCACGGATGAAACCCGATACTAGTTCTTTTACATTGATGCCATGATAAAACAGGCGGCCTTCGCAGGGAACCTGCTTTCCGGTTTCATCCGTTTGTGTGGACTGAATTTCTGAAATTTCCGTCAGACCCGTCAGCACACCTTTTCCATTGATGTCGCGCAGTCCGCGTTTCACATCGTACTTTGCATAAAGCGCCGGGTCAATATAACTGCTCTTTCGGCAGAGCTCCGTAAGTTCCAAAATCTTTGGGGTAACCTGGGAAAACGGATTCAGCGACATATCTCAACTCTCCTTTTTTCTCTGTTCTCATTCTTTTTTGTCATACATTTAACAGCTTGCATCGTAGAACGATGCAAGAAATGCTCGGAACGCGGTCGGCAGAGCATACTCCTTGCGCAGTTGTTCCGGGGTTGCCCAAATGAGGTCATTTTGCATTGGGCTGTCCTGCGCAATCTCAATCATCCAGCCTATCATATGCCACTCGATATGGGAAAAAATATGTTTTGCACTGCCAAGCGGTTTTGCACGAAATGGCTACAGGCAAACCGTGAGCGCCTGTGCGACGGCTTGTTCCCCCCCCAGCGTTCCATCTGCAGAAGGAAGTTCCCAAAGTCCTGCAAGCAGCCCACTGCTCTTACGGCGGCGAATGGCAAGCCGATTGTCGCACACCAACACAAAAATGGTTCTAAGTTCCACTTTTCGGGGCTTTTTTGCGGTTTTGATCGGCAGTTCCTCCACAATTCCCTCTGCTCTTGCCTTGCATAAATCTGCAAGCGGACAGCGGACACATTCGGGCGGTCCATTGGGCACGCAAACGACAGCCCCTAATTCCATCAGGCTTTGGTTAAATTCCCCGCATTGACCGGAAGGCATGATTTTGAGCAGAGCCTGCTCGGCGGCACGTTTGGTTTTGCCAGCTGCTATGTTCTCATAGCTTGCCGTAACGCGGGACAAAACGCGCAAAACATTTCCGTCCACCGCAGGAACTGCAAGTCCATAAGCAATGGATGCAATCGCGCCTGCCGTATAGGGTCCAATACCCGGCAGCGTTAGGAGTTTTTCATAATCGGCGGGCAGTTTTCCGTCAAATTGGTCAACGATTTGACCGGCGGCTTTTTGTAAATTGCGTGCACGATTATAATAACCAAGTCCTTCCCAAAGTTTCATAAGCTGTTGTTCCGGCACTTTCGCCAATGCATAAACATCTGGCAAAGCCGATATAAAACGGGTATAATAACCCTTCACCGCTTCAACGCGGGTCTGCTGAAGCATAATTTCGGAAATCCAAATATGATAGGGGTCTAAACTGCGGCGCCAAGGCAGGTCTCGTTTTTCTTTTGTATACCATGTAAGCAAGGGGGTGATGATTGCAGAAAGATTCATAATACCTCTTTTTTCTAAGTACCAAACCAGTTTGTTCTCGTATTAATAAATATTATAGCATAAGAATCGGTCGAAAAAACGCGACGCCATTTTTTTGTACAAGAAAGCCAAGTTGACGTCTTTTGGACGTTATACTATAATGTAAGATAAACAACAAACAGGGGGATAACATGGCGGTTAAACATGCAATATTGGCTTATCTTGAACAACATCGGGATCGTTATAATTCCGGTGAATTGCTGGCCAAAGAGCTTGGGATTTCTCGAGCGGGTGTTTGGAAAGCAATCGAATCGCTCAAAAAAGACGGGTACAAAATTCATGCGGTTACCCGCAAAGGATACTGCCTTGCCAAAGATACCGATCGGCTGTCTGCGGAAAGCATTCGGCCATTTTTGGGCAGTCACTGCCGCAATCTTGAAATACAGGCATTCTCCACTTTGGTATCCACAAATGCCACCGCAAAACAACAGGCTTTGGCTTCGACAAAAGAGGGCACCGTCATCCTAGCGGAAGAACAAACCATGGGAAGCGGACGTTTGGGACGTTCCTTTTTTTCTCCTGCTGATACCGGAATCTATATGAGCATCCTTTTGCGTCCAAATTTAAAAGCCGGCGATGCCCTGCTGGTGACAACCGCGGCGGCGGTTGCGGTCTGCCGCGCAATTGAAGAGGTCACGCGATTAGAAGCGCAAATCAAGTGGGTCAACGACATCTATGTCGACGGTCGCAAAGTCAGCGGAATTCTTACTGAAGCGCTGATGGGATTTGAAAGTGGAATGGTGGATTGTGTAATATTGGGGATTGGGCTTAATTTTTGTCAGCCGGAACACGGTTTTCCTTTGGAACTTCAGGAGAAAGCCGGCGCGCTGTTTTCTCAAAGGCCCGATGGCGTTACACGAAGCAAACTGGCGGCGGCCATTCTCAACCATGTCTTTGCACTCAATAGCCATTTGCAGGAACGTGAATTTTTGGACGAGTATCGGCGCCGATCGTTCCTTATTGGAAAGGAAATTACATTTGAGCGTAAAGGAACAGAGCATTCCGCAATCGTTTGCGCAATTGATGACGATGCAGGTTTGGTTGTCCGTTATCCCGACGGAAATACGGAAACACTGCGATCAGGAGAAGTTTCCGTACGCTGTTAAAGAGAGAAAAAACGCATTTGCCCTGCCATGCAGGAGCAAATGCGTTTTTTATTTTCCAATGTTTCCTATGTGCAAACAGTCAGTCGGTTGAAAGATTGATGTCAAGATAAGACTTGACCAGCTTTACGCACTTGTCAAAACCAAGCAGACTGCTATTGATACATAAGTCATAGTTATCTGCATCTTTCCAGTCCATGCCGGTAAAATAGCGATAATAAGCGGCACGGCGTTTATCCGTTTTGCGTATATAGCGTTCCGTTTCTTCCGGAGTAAAGGTTGCATGAACTTCCATTGCTTTTTCAATGCAGTAGTCCATTGGTGCATGCACATAAAGGCGTACCACATTGGGGTAATCCTTCAAAATAAAATCCGCACAGCGCCCAACAATGACGCAGGACTCTGTTTCTGCCAGCTGGCAAATCACTTTTACTTGATAGTTGAATAGATTTTCTTCCGAAACAAAGCCATCGCTCTCAGGAGGAATCACTTTTCCAGAATAGTCAACATTCGCCGGTTTAAAAAGTCTTGGCTTTTTCACCTTTTCATCGGACTGCGCGAAAAACTTAACGTTGATTCCACTTTCATCCGAAGCGCGACGGAGCAATTCCTTATCGTAATAATGGATTCCCAATTTTTCTGCAAGCATTTTACCAATCGTTCGGCCGCCGCTTCCATATCCCCTTGCGATGGTGATTACAAAATTGTCCATCATTCCAAAACCCCTTCCTTTGATGCAAACCTGCATTTATAAGGCGATCATTTATGATTATAGTATACTGGATTTGATCAATTTTTTCCAGTATTTCTAAAAATTCATATATCCTTTTAAAAAAACTCTTTACAGCTTATCCTGCGAGGAAGCATATCTTGTCAGACAGATTGCATCCTGTGTTTCATCATATCGGCGCATAGAAACAGCCATTAACAAAGCATCCAAAACGGTAATCTCTGCAATTCGGGATGCAAACGCTTCACTCTGATATAGCGTTTCCTTGGCAGTGGTGAATAATACGATATCACTGACCTTCAAAATCGGAGAACGAGCGTGGCCCGTCAGCGTGATCGTCATAGCTCCGCGCTCTTTTGCAAGGCGCAGACTGCGAATCGTTACATAGGAGCGTCCGGAATAACTAATTCCAATCGCTACATCTCCCTTATTCAGCAGGCTGGCTGACATCGCCTGCGTATCCGCATCAAGGTTCACGTTACATTTAATTCCGCACTTCATAAATTTATGCTTCATATCCATCGCTACATATGCAGAAGCGCCTGAACCATATAGTTCAATATGATTCGCTTGTTCCAACAAATTGACAGCTCGTTCAAACTCTTTATCACTTAAAACGCTTTGTGTATCCGTTAACGCTTGGATGCGTGAATTAAATACTTTGCGTTTAATCGCGGCGGGTGTGTCATCTAATTTCAAACTTTCCTGTACACTGCTATGAGAATCCGAAGTATATTTTGCGATATTAATTTTAAAATCTTGAAAGCCCCGATAGCCCATCGATTTGCAAAAACGTACAATTGTCGCTTCGCTGGATCCTGACTGTTCGGCAAGTTCACTGACAGTAAAATAAATAACATCTTGATAATTATTTGCAATATACTGAGCTACTTTTTTTTCCGCATCTGTCAAAAAATCCATTTGTTCTTTTATGGCAGCAATCAGCGGTAAATTCATTGTTTGGCAATCCCCCCATTTTTATAGAATACTGCCGCGTAAGCAGGAATTTCTTTTTACTCAGTTATTAT
>CALLQM010000286.1 GCA_938014855.1 uncultured Clostridia bacterium
ACAGACCCGCTCCCGCTCATAAGTGCACCCAACGCACCGGATTGATGCATTTTCTTTTTGATTTCAGGAATTTCACTTAACCGTGCGGCTTGCTCCAGTACATTTCCCATGTGAGACGCAGTGCCTTTTAAATCCCCAAATTTTAGTTTACAGACCAATGTTTCTACATCTGCGCGTTGTACCACAGAAAGTTGATCATAACGCCGGTAACTTTCGGGGGTTGAGATCCCTTCTGACGGTTGCGCAATCAGCAAAATACTATCCGGCAAATTTGGAACTTGCTCAAACTGCTCGCCGATTCCCCTTGCCCTTCTCGTACCGCCTAACAGGCAAAAAGGTACGTCTGCTCCAACCTGCACGCCAATGCTACAAAGCGCCTGCATATCTGCATGTACGTCATAGAGCTCATTTAGTGCGACAAGCACCCCTGCCGCATCAGCGCTTCCTCCACCAAGACCAGCCTGAATCGGTACTCTCTTACAAATATCGATCATAATACTGCGGTCATCAATGCCGAACGTTTCAAAAAACTTTATTGCGGCAATATAAGCATGGTTGGTTTCATCACACGGAACACGTGGGCGATCACAGGAAATTAAAATTCCATCCTTGTTTTGCTTTGTAATCGTTATCGTATCGCAAAGATCAATTGCCTGCAAAACAGTATCCACTTCATGGTACCCATTTGGCAATATCCCTGTAATATCCAAAGCAAGATTAATTTTACCGGGAGCAAGCGCCGCCACAGTCTTTTTCATACATGGTTCCTCCGTTTCGAGGGTGAATTTAGATGGTAACAGCTACGGGAAGATTGGCCTGAGCAATGGTGACATTTTTTTCTCCTAACACTTCTCCAGCTAACTGTGCAAGATAAGCGACAACCAATGTTTCTGTTCCAAAGTGACCGGCATCAATCAGCGTAATCCCTTGATGAACAGCATCCAACATGACATCATGCTTTACATCGCCTGTAATAAACGCCTGGCAGCTATTAGCAACAGCTGAATCCAAGAGGCTTCCGCCGCTTCCGCCACATACTGCAACCTTTTGAATTACTTTCCCGCCATCACAATAGCGAACTGCATCAACATTTAATTTTTGTTTGGTATAATAAGCTAATTCAGGAGGAGTCATTCCCCGCGAAAGAGTTCCTACCCGACCCATACCTTCCTCATTTTCAAGCGGTTGAATGTCCAATAGTTCCAATTTTTCCGCCAAGATGTCATTTACACCGCCTTTTGCAATATCTAAATTGGTATGTGCACTGATGACGGACAAATTGTTCCGTATCAATTTCCACACCAAAGTATCCGATGTTACCCTTTTCAGCGGATGGAAAATAACTGGGTGATGTGTCACAATCAAATTTGCGCCACGTTCTATAGCTTCAGCGATTACCGCATCGGTCACATCCAATGCCGCCAAAGCGGATGTAACCTGTGCATTTGGATCACCTACCAATAAACCCGGATTGTCAAAATCCATAGCAAGCGAAAAATCCGCTGCCCGATTAATCCGATCGTATACATCCTTCACTGTCATTTTATGCAACTCCCTCCAAAATTTTGAGCAATAAACAGTATTGTTCAAGCTTATTGTTGGCGTCGGCCGCTTTTTTAAGTCCCTCAACCTTTTCTCGAATCAAACGCGCAGTTTTCGTAAGATAGCTTTTTGCGGCTTCACTGTCATCATGCAGCAGCTTTCCCGTATAGGCAAAGAGCATATCGATTTCCTGCTGATTACCTGTATACGATACTTCCATTACGGTATAAGGAAAACCACCTGAAATAACCGCATGTTCTTTTGTAATTTCAAAACCAGCTTTGTAAAGACTGCGCCTTAACCGTTCCGGCTTGGTCATCGGCTGGAGCAAAAAATGAAGTTGTGGGTCGCGCGTCCATTCCTCCGCATCAATTATACTCCAAATAAGTTCTCCGCCCATTCCTGCAATTACAATATCGTCAACATCTCCCTGATGCAATCCGGCAAGCCCATTACATCTAAGAAGCTTAATTGTATTGGTCACTCCATAAGCAGACAAAGTGAAAGCCGCTTTTTCCAGCGGCTTTTTATTTATATCGCATGCATATCCAGCCCGGATACGGCCAACAGCGGCCAACCAGGCAATTAAATAACCATGATCAGTTCCAATATCTGCACAACGCACACCGTCGCGTACCAAAGACGCGATAACAGCTAAGCGCTGATCAAGTTTTGGGAGTGTTTCCATTAGTTTTTCTTTCCCTTATGAGCATTCATTTTTTCAAGCAGTTCTTCACAGTCCACTCCATGAACTTCACATGCCTCGGCGATGCTTTCCCCACGGGCAGATGGACAGCCCAAGCAATGCATTCCCATTTCTATAAAATACTCAGCTAGAGACATATCCGAATCCAATGCTTCTCCGATGAGCGTATCTTTCGTATAAACCATTATTCATCCCTCGTTTTTCATTATTCTAATTATTATAACAGTTTGCGCTTACTCTTATTATAGCATAATTTACAAAAAACAATCAATTATTTTTTTGCAATATAAAAGATCTTCGAAAAAAAAGCCGCCGTTAAAACGGCGGCTTAATCAGCATAAATTATCTCTGATTTTCTTTCATTTTTGCAAAGCACTCAGAGCAATAAACCGGACGGTCTTCTCTTGGCTGGAAAGGAACTTTTGCCTCTCCGCCGCAATTGGCACATACAGCAGTATACATTTCTCTCTGAGGTCTAGCATTGTTTTTGCGTGCATCGCGGCAAGCTTTGCAACGCTGGGGCTCATTTACAAAGCCTCTTTCTGCGTAGAACTCCTGCTCACCAGCTGTGAAGACAAACTCGGCTCCGCACTCTTTACATGTTAGTGTTTTGTCTGTGTACATTTTGATATACCTCGCTTAATTTTTGATTTACCCGCTGGACTGAGTGGACCGAGATTGAAAACACAAGCTCTGCCATAGGCGCCAAAGGGTATATATGCAATCCCTGTCGGGACTGTCACAAAATAAGTTTGCGGTCGTATTTACTTATAAGTAAATACATTTCGCAATTTTCGCCGCACTCGCTGCAAGGCATTGTCAACAGCTTTCGTGGAAGAACCGAGATGCCGTGCCATTTCCTCATAGGAATAGGAGCTAAGATAAAGCATTAGTACCTGCCGCTCAAATTTCGATAAAAGGTTTTCGATGCATCGGTTACGTGCATCGGTCTCCTCGTTTTGAATCACCAGAAACTCAGGATCATTTCGGATTGAAGAATCAGCAACCTGCTCTTCTAAAACATCCGAATCACTTAGAGAAAGATATCCTCTCATGGGAGCATTTTTATCTCTCATATGTGCAGTAATTGCACTATTAAGTTTATTATTAATACAAACAACAGCAAATGTTTTGAAGCTGCCCTCATAATCATTGCGATAATTCCGCACTGCTTTCAGCAGAGCAATCATACCCTCTTGAAACAAATCATCTTCATCGAGACCCGACTTTGCATACGTGCGAGCCCTCAAAATTACCAAAGGGACATATCGCTGGATCAGGCTCGTTAATGCCTCATCACTGCCCTCTTTTGCAAGCGATGCAAGCATTTCATCGGTTTGCTTATAGATAGTTTCAGATTTTGAAGATGCGTTCATCAAAATTCTCCCGACTCATGCGTCTTGCGTCATTAACTCAACTGATTTAACTGTAGTATAGCCACATATTTTCGTTTTGTCAAGTGACTTTTAAAAAAATAAGAAACAATTTGCACATATTTTGTGAAAATTCCCAATAATTAGTCTCGAATTGTGATATCTCTAAGCCAACGGAATCTTAAAATTCGAAAAGTTGAGACGATTGTTTTCAGGATTTCATCACATTTTAAGCAAAGAAAAACAGCCCATGCCGGCCATCCAAGTACTAGTCCGGTGAAAAATCCGAGCGGAACCGCCAGTCCCCACAAAAAAATTGTTTCGCATATCAAAACAAATTTAGCATCTCCGCCGGCACGTAAAATTCCAATCATACCAACACTTGACAAGGATTGGAAGCACACAATCAACGCACCAACTCGATTAATTGATAGCGCAATTTGGATGGTTTCGGCAGAAAAATCATAAAATGAAACAAGAATAGGGCTTGCCAACAGTGTAATGCCCCCAGATACCAGCCCTAGCAAAATAGAGAGGACATACAGCGTTACAGATCTTTTCTTAGCAAGTTCATAATCGCCGGTTCCAATTGTATTTCCAACAATGGTAAGTGCGGCATTACCTACACCAAAAATGATGACGGTTACAAGCTGATTGAGCACCGTGTAAATACTATTTGCCGCCACAAAATTTGTTCCCATCCGCCCAATCACCACAGCGACCATTGAAGCACCGATTCCCCACATCATTTCATTGCCGATCACTGGCAGGGATATTAAAAAATATTTTCGATACAACTGGCGGTTACTGGGAATTAAATCGCGCAGACTGAATTTTATTTTGTCCTCTTTAAACAGCACATAACACGACGCAACAAGAAATTCACAGCATCGCGCACATAATGTTGCCAGCGCTCCGCCCCGAATTTCCAACCGAGGTGCACCAAAATTTCCGAAAATTAAAATATAGTTTAACGACGTATTGACTATAAGCGAGGTTAAATAAACCACAATTGAAATATTCACTGTTCCAACCGATCGAAGCATCATAATAGAAATATTCGCTAGTGCAAACAACGGATACGACCATCCAATTATGCGCAAATACGCTATGCCATATTCAATGACTTCCCGTTCAGTAGTAAAAATACGCATAAAATAGCCGGGAATAAATTGTGCAATACAGCAAAAAAATACTGCGGCGGCAAATCCAATCTTAAATGTAATCGCTTCCACCCGGCGAATAACAGAAAGATCTTGTTTCCCCCAATACTGCGCAATAATAACGTTTGCACCGCCGGAAACACCAAAGCATACAATCAACAACATAAACCACAGCTGATTCGCAATGGAAGTTGCAGACAACTGGACTTCGCCCAATTGTCCAATCATTAACGTATCCATAATGGATACCATAACCGTTATCAAGTTTTGAAGTGCAATTGGAATTGCGATCGTGGCCAGCATGACATAAAATCGCTTGTCTTTGATTATAAATTTCATGTCTATCCCCTCTGATTGTCCGATTTTAAATAGAAAATGAGCGGGCTAAAAAGCCCGCCATTTGTTTATTTTCCCTTAACTTGGTTATTTTTCCTCAATTGTAATCGTATTGATCAAAACATCCTGAACCGGTTTATCGTTTTCGCCTGTCTCAACCGCTGCGATTTTATCTACAACATCCATCCCTTCAAACACATAACCAAATACGGTATGTTTGTTATCCAGGAACGGGGTGCCGCCCTCTTTTTCATACCATGCCATGACCGGATCCATTATATCCATATAATTTTCCGGAACCCCGGCCGCCTGTTGTTCATTGAGCTCTTGATTCGGTGAATCAATCAGATGATTGGTTTCTTCCTCTGATTTTCCGGCTTTTTGAGCTTCTTCCAGTTTCTTTGTTGCGTTATAAACTTCTTTGTTCATATACATTGTCAGCAAATACTGGGATGCATCGGCTTCACCAGAAAAAGCAGTCTTGTTTTGTACAATGAAAAACTGACTTCCATTGGTGTCGGCTCCGGCATTTGCCATGGAAAGGGCACCGCGGAAATTATGCAGCAAATCAGAAAACTCATCTCCAAATGGTTTATTCCAAACACTTTCCCCGCCTGTTCCATCGCCTTTCGGGTCTCCGCCTTGAATCATAAAATCACTGATGACCCGATGAAACGTGAG
>CALLQM010000287.1 GCA_938014855.1 uncultured Clostridia bacterium
ATCTGTTCTTTGGTCAGTCCCTCTTTGCGCATTGCTTCCACGATTTTTGCTTCCGTGGCAATGGATGCGTGGTCTGTACCCGGCAGCCAAAGAGCATTGCGGCCCTGCATTCTGCGCCAGCGAATCAGGATATCTTGCAGTGTTTCATCCAAAGCGTGTCCCATATGAAGCTGCCCAGTGATGTTGGGCGGCGGTATTACAATCGTATAAGGCTCTTTTTTCGGGTCCACTTCCGCATGGAAATAATGACCGTCCAGCCAGAATTGATAGGTTTTATCTTCGACCTGTTTCGGGTCGTAAACCTTGTCCAGTTCCTTGCGCATTTGATTTCCCCCAATATGTGAATTTGCTTATTTACAATCCTTTGTATTATAGCTGTTTTTCACGCAAAATTCAAGAAAAATCGCCATAACTTGCCCAAGAATGGAAATAATAGTAAATTATATAGAAAGCATGCCCAAAAATAAGGATGAGTATTGCTTATATGCAATTTAAAATTGTGAATGTAGCATGATAAACAAAGATGCCTGCTTATCTAAAACAACACAAAAAGCCCTGCAAATGCAGGGCTTTAGGGCTGTATGATCTTAAGATTATTGATCAAGATATAGAAGCGGGTCGAGTAATTCTTGACCGTCATACAATTCAAAATGCAGATGACTTCCGGTTGAATTGCCGGTTGAACCGACTCTTGCAATCAGCTCACCTTGTTTGACTTCTTGTCCCCAATAAACCGTCAAATAACTGTTGTGCGCATAAAGAGTGCTGGAACCATCTTCATGCTGGATAATCACACATCTTCCGTAATCACCATACCACCGCGCCAAAACTACTTTGCCGCCTGCCGCCGCATAGACAGGAGCTCCAAACCTAGCCGCCATATCAACACCGGTATGTCCATAATATTCTCCAAACTTACAAGATATCCAATAGGTTTCCAACGGACTGATAAACGATTTCGTCGACATTTCTCCGTTGATATTCTGTGTGGACAACACCTTCGTACCGCGCCGGATCACTCGGTTGATCGGTACTCCTGTTTGAGATGTTCGAATGGAAAGCACCTTGTCCGCTCTTCCAAACTTATAAAGCACCTGTGCTTTAAACTGCATCTCACCTGTTACACCTTCACTCTCAAGCTCGGTATATCCGACATATTTGGTTGGGTCATCGATATAGCTTACACCAAACGACAATTTTTCAACTGCTGAAACAGTTCGAATTTCATGGGCAAGCACATTTTGTGCTCCTACTTTTAAAGAAGCGATACCCACACAAAACCAACCTAGTACTACGATCGCGCACCCCGCTGCCGTCCATTTATGTAAATATTTTGTCATCTTCCCTGCTGTCGTTTCTGATTGTCTGACTGCAGGTTTTGTCATAAATCAGCCTCCTTATGGAATTTACATTACCAATTTTACTGGCAGTTTTTGAACAAAATATGAACAAATTGTTTTGTTCACGAAAGTTTTAATATATTGGAATCCGCTTCCCAAACTATGCCCTAGCATTTTCCCTCACTGGTGTAAGATTCCTTATAAGTAGAAAATAATTTCCGCTATTGTCATATGCCCTTTTATACGTTAAAATGATAAATATAAATTATAAGGTAGGGGGGACATGCCAATGTCCGCAATTTTAGAGGAGATCAGTAAATTCTTACAGCAGGGACGGATGCCCTCTGTAAAGCAGCAAGTCGAAAAAGCGATTGCCGACGGGATCACTGCCAAAGAAATTTTAGAAAACGGTTTATTGGACGGAATGAACGTGATTGGTGAAAAGTTTAAAAACAACAAAGTGTATATTCCCGAAGTCATGCTTGCGGCAAGAGCGATGAATGCAGGACTTGAAATTTTAAAGCCTCATTTAGCAGATTTCGATACGCAGGAAAAAGGCACCGTGGTCATCGGCACCGTTAAGGGTGACATGCATGATGTTGGAAAAAACCTTGTAAAAATGATGCTTGAGGGAAAAGGGCTGAAAGTAGTCGACTTGGGTACCAATGTGCCCGCGGCAAAATATCTACAGGCGGCGCAGCAGCACAGCGCTCAGATCATTGCCTGCTCTGCCCTGCTCACGACTACTATGCAGGAAATGCAAAACGTGGTGAACCTTGTGAAGGATTCTCCAATTGCCGGAAAAGTCAAAATCATGATTGGCGGCGCTCCTGTTACACAAAATTTCTGCGATAAGATCGGTGCAGATTATTATACCGCGGATGCGGCAACCGCTTCCGATGTTGCACGCTCCATTTGCATGTAAAACCGCATAAATAAAAAAAGATCCGGGATTTTCCCGGATCTTTTTTATTTCGTCCATTTGTTTATGTAACGGTCTATCGAATACTGCGAAACGCTTCTTTTAGTTTTTCTACCACTTCACTGTATCGAGTTGATTGAAAGCGTGGAAACGAGCGCAGAATTTTTCGTTCATGCCACGTCAGCTTACGCAGCATAGCTTTTGCTAGCTCGGTGATTTTGCGGCTTTTGCGCGTACGAAGTTCCTGTCCTACCCAATTTCGCATATTGCCTGCACGTGCTGCAAGCTCATTTGCAAGCAGTTCCGCTCTCTGATGCGCCAGTTTTAGTTTTTTATTAAAGCTGTTCAAATGAATCACTGTAAAGATCACATCTGCGCAAAATCCTGCCAGCAGCAACCCGCTCAAATGCGCTAAAAGCAGCGGCGGTATCTGTTTGGTAGCCCATGCCACGTGAGGATGAATAACTTTCATCAGCAAAACCGACATTGCGCCAAATACTACTCCGCCTAACAGACAGACGCGTCCATGGATTTGAAAACGCATATACCGATAATCCCACCATCTTGCATGAAACAGCGTTTCAAGCAGCCAGGATGTTATATATTCCAGGATGCCTGTAACCAGCATGCCGGCAAAAAATAAAGCGATTGGATGATCGATCTTCCCCAACAGCATGATATCCAACAAAGCACCTGCTCCATAAATCGGGCAATAAGGGCCGTTAAGAAACCCGCGATTTATCCATTTCCATTCTCGAATCGAACAAAGCAGTGATTCATAGACCCATCCCGCCAAACTATAAATTGCAAACCATAAAAAGTATTGATAAGACAGGAGCAATGGTATCCCTCCAAATTTAGCAGTTTTATGTCCAAATTTTACATTTTTATCTCCACAAATTACCACATCCAAATCGTAGCAAATATGGTCGCATTTTGTTGTATTTGTTAGAAGTAATTGATATAATTAATTAACAATATTTTGAAATGGAGAGAAAATCATGACGACGATCAAGCAATGGAATTTGCAGGCGATGTATATCTGTATGGTGTTTTTAATTGTACTAAGTACTCTTTTTACCCCGCAAACGTTAAGCGCTTTGGACAGCCTGACTTTCTATGGCTTTGACGCTCCAAATAATACGGAAAATCTGCCGATGATTACAAAACCCTCTAATTCAAGCCAAAAAAGCAGCCAAATCAAAGGCATTGATGTTTCGCAGTACCAAGGAGACATTGATTGGAAAAAAGTTGCGAACGATGACATCAAATTTGCATTTGTGCGTGCCTCTTACGGAATGGAAATCGATAAAAAATTCAGGGTGAATGCGCAGGGTGCATATAAAAATGGGATTCCGGTTGGCGCATATCACTACGCAACCTTTACGAATGTATCACAAGCAAAAGCACAGGCAAAATATTTTGTCAAACTGCTCAAATCGGTACATATCACCTATCCCGTTGTGTTGGATTTGGAGGGAAACCGTTCCACGCTGAAAGTCTCCAAATCAAAACTAACTTCAGCCGGACTAGCCTTTATGGATGAAGTAAAAAAAGCAGGCTATCAGGTTCTATTATACAGCAACGAGAATTTCTTTCTCACTCATATTGATGCAAAATCCATTCAGCGAAAAGGATATGACCTTTGGGTCGCAAACTATATTCGGCGTCCATCCACCGTTGCACATAAAATTTGGCAGCATACATCAAAAGGAAAAGTAGATGGGATTCATACAGATGTAGATTTAAATATTGCCTATCAGAATTTTTCCTCCAAAAAAGCCGTTACGGTGAGTAAACAGGATTCCAATTCCATAAAAACTTGGATGAATACGACTTATAATACTGGTATTGCGGTTGATAAGCTGAATATGACAGAACTGAAAAAAGCGTTCGTAACAGCGCTTCAAACCGAATTCAACAGTCAATCAAATGCAAAACTAAAAGTAGACGGAAAACTCAGCAGTGCCATGACCAAGCATTTACGCTCGGCTTCGTTCCAAAACGGAGAACAAAATCGGATGACTTATCTCCTTCAATCCGCACTATTTTATAAAGGTTATTATTCCGGAACACCAACCGGTATTTGGGATTCAAAAACAGCAAACGCAGTAAAATCATTTCAGAACGGTGAAGGTGTATCGGGCAGTGGAAAGCTAAATTCCGAAACCCTTCGGAGAATCTTTCAATAATATATATGCATGCCAAAAGAGGACGACCAATCGGCGTCCTCTTTTTTATATGGGAAAACGGAATATTCCATTCAATATTAGGCTGTTTTTTGAAGCTTGTACGGTGCAGGGAGTGTTTTCAGCATCAGATAAACCAAAAGACAGGTTCCTGTTTTATCAAGCAGATTGTTGATAATCTTTGGAATAAACGAAGAAACAAAAATGCTGTTACCGCTCTGTTTGAGCCAAATTACCAAAAAATCCATGCCAGTTCCGGTCAAACCCCCGTATACCCAAATACCAATTGGTGTACCAATCAGCGGAGCGACGACGCTCAACAGCAGTCCCGTAACAATTGCTGTTGACAGACGAAACGGAAACTTCTTTGCAATGTATCCAACAATCAAGCCAATTGCCACGCTCACCAGCAAAAACGGAATATCTTTTGGACTAAAAAGAATACCTGTAAGCAGGTTGGTCAATCCGCCAACGGCGGCTCCACACCAAGGACCGGCATATACTGCAATAAATACCGTTCCTATCGTATCCAAATAGAGCGGTAGCTTCAGTGAACTTGTCAAAATTCCAAGTACAATATTACATGCAACTGCAATGGCGCTAAGAACCAAAACCCTTGTTTTTGTTGAAGTCATTTGAATGTCACTCCTATTTCAAAGTGAATTCAATATAACATACAAAAAACATCATGTCTAATTAATAATTTCTATGCAAATTGTCATTTATAGATTTTATCTATTTGTAAGCTTTTTATCAACGCATCATCCAACGCAACAATTGGAACTGCAAGTTGATGCTCTTTTAAAAGTATCTGCAGTTCTTCTATAAAGACACCGCTTTCCGACTTCATATGCACAGATGGAATGGTTGGCTGCTGTCCAAATTCACCGCCCCATTCACCCTTGCAGGTCAGCGTTACCCCGCAGCTGGGACTGCCATTGATTCCAACAATACCTAATAACTCAAATCGATTGGGATGTGCCGCATATTCTTTAAGCTGACAAAGAATCGGGGCAAGCATTTGGCGGCACTGTTCACGAAAGAATGAATGAGAAAATTGATCTTTCACATGACCCCAACGCAAAGGTCCATACATGATAAATTCCGGGCATGGCAGCTGCAAAAGGCAAATTTCTTGTTCCTGTACAAGATTTAAAAAAGTTTGACGTAGTTGTTCTTCATCTGCAAGTTCTTTGCTGTATGCGGCATCAACTTTTGACGCCGGATTAAGAATACAATGGCAAACAACATAAATTTTGCGTGGAGATTTATTTTGAACGTTCATCATTCGTATTCCTCTTAGCTTTCTAAAAAAGCAATTTCTTTTATTATCTCACGTTTCAGTTTTATTGGCAAGTTTGTTTTCAATTATTGGTAACAAATGCGTCTATAAATAAGTCGTACTTTTTATTTATTTGCTTAAATTTTTTCCACATATATGTCTATACCCATTAATTTTTTGAATTAGTATCAGAATCATGATATTTTGTGACTAGTCCATTGTCAATTTCCCAAAATGTCCACAGACGTTTCGTCTGCGGGCATTCATTTTTGAAACTTTAACTTGACAATTCTACTTTTTTGTTTCATACTTATTCGTACAGATTATTATATTACGCTTCCCGTTATTACCCGTAGGTCGTACCTGCGGGATTTTTTTGTGCTCTCTAAAAGCAGCCATTTGATAAGCAAAACACCGCAGACTGTGGAGGCAGTCTGCGGTGTTTTTTAAGTACGCTGATTATTTGTAAGGATGATTATTTCGAAGCTTTTTTGAATGCAGCAGCTCCAGCAACAGCCAAAGAGGCGATTGCTGCTACAACTGCAGCACCAACCATATCAGAAGAACCGGTGTTCGGGATTTCTTTTCCGCCATTTGTGTTGGAGGAAGTGTCCTCATCATCGTTTTCTTCTACTTCTTCTTCGTCTACTTCCTCAACAACTGTGGTGTCGAGTTCAGTATCAGAAATGACATAGGTGCCGAGTGTACGAGTCTTGATGGTCCAGCCTTCGATATCGGTGGAGCCGTCGTTATCCTCAGAATAGGTGAAACGATCGGTAACATCGGTCAGATAGCCGTCTGCATCTTTTTCGTAGATGTAGCAGTCTTCCGGATCCGGAGTATAGTCATCATCTTCATCCCACGGAATTCCCAAGGTCAGAGTTGCACGGGAAGTGGAAGGAATGGTCGGGTTGCCAACAAAATCGTAGAACCAAAGATCCGCATTGACCGGATCGCCGTATTCTCTGTAGATTTCAGCATCGGCTCTCGTCTGCAGACGAGCATAGAATTTGGATGCATCGTCGTTGCCTTCAAAGAACAGAGCCGCACGGTCGTCGCCCCAAACAAGAACATTGTCCTCGTTGGAATCCGGATCAAAGTAAACGCGGTCGCCGGTGCCGATGTTGTCATCGTTGGCTGCTTTTAAGTTGTTGATCCAAAGGGTATAGTTAATGGTGAATTCTTTATTGTCAGCCCAAGATTCGCCGGAAACTTTTGCATCATCCGAAGATTTCTTAGCTTTGAACGAAATAGAACCGGTAGATTTCAGGTCAGATGTAGTTGTGGAATCGTTCAGTGTGAACTTTAAGTAAGCGGTACGATCCAAGCTGCCCAATTTCTTGTCCATGACAAGATCAACATCATCTACATATTTGCTGCCTTCGTCTTTGTCGAGATCGAATTTGAACAAGTCGCCATCGGTCAAAGAGTCAAGTGAAACTTTGTAGCTGCCAGTGTTGACAGTTCCTGCATTGTATACATAATCCGTAAAAGAACTGCTCTTATAATAGGATTTTACAGCCGCATCTTTCCAAGCATCTGCGCCCGTTACTTCGTTGGAAGCGGAAATTGCAGAAAGGATATTGGCTTCATCATTCGCCTGCTCTGTCGTAAGCTGGCTGTCATAAGCAGCTTTCGCAGCAGCATCAAAATAGTAATTTGTTCCGGTAGGTTCCGTTGTGAAATCAATCACTTCGGTCAGTTCATTTGCACCTGACTGTGCGGCATAGTAGTACTTTGCAGTCGCATCGGTAGTGTGTCCCGTTGTAACTGCAGCCCAATCGATTGCACTGCCTGTGATCGAAGCAAATGCATTATTTTTGTTTGTGGTTGTTTCCGCTGTTTCCGCAGTGGAATACTCTGTCTGCATGGTTGCCGCATCTTTATTGTAGTAATGAGATGCCTGAGGATCCGTCGATTCACCCGTTATAGTGCTGTCTGTCATGATCGAATCCATGGATGCTCCAAGCGGGATATAAAACTCTGCATTTGGAACAACACCATCGATATTGATGTCCCCCATATAGTTTCTAGCGAGCGATGCTTCATCCGCATACACATCACTGTTTTTGTTGCCGCTGCTGTTATAGACTACGCTGGATTGAGCAGGATTTGCGGCAAATGCTGCAACGCTCATGCTGGCGACCATAGCGCCAGCCATCATTAGAGAAAACGCCTTTTTCATGTCTTAGATCCTCCTTATAAATTTTGAAATCAGTTTACAAAAAGAAGAACCCTCCAGTAATTCCTTTTGTTGTTGCTAGTATATACTAAAACATTAGGCGATTTTTTTTACATTGTATATCCAGTTTGTAACGTTTCTGTTAATTAATCCCTTTTACAGGAAGAAAATGTAAATAGGATTTCCAAACTTACCTATAATAGTAAAAAATACAAAAATAAAACATACTGTAGAAAAAATTCATACAGTATGTTGATCTAATTGTATCAATAAAAACACCGCAGACTGTGGAGGCAGTCTGCGGTGTTTTTTAAGTACGATTATTTGTAAGGATGATTATTTTGAAGCTTTTTTGAATGCAGCAGCTCCAGCAACAGCCAAAGAGGCGATTGCTGCTA
>CALLQM010000288.1 GCA_938014855.1 uncultured Clostridia bacterium
CCTTTTTTATGGGCACGCAGTCACTCTTGTTTTATACTTTGGTTGCATGGATTCCCACTATTATTATGTCAAAAGGAATGACGGATTCATTTGCGGGTACAATGGCACTTACTTTTCAGCTTACAGCTATTCCTGCAACATTGGGTATCCCTATGTTATGCGATAAATTTAAAAAGCAGAGAGGCCTTGCAATCTTTACATGTTTTTTATACATAAGTGGTATGCTGCTATTTTTATTTGCGCATACGCCAATAGTTACCTTAATTTCTGTTGCTTTAATGGCTGTGGGTATGGGCGGAAGTATAAGCCTGGCGATTGCATTTATTTCATTTAGAAGTCCGAATCCTGTAAGAGCCTCCGAATTATCGGGAATGTCACAAACTGCAGGCTATTTGCTCGCTGCGATTGGTCCTATTCTAATGGGTACAATCTATGATATATCAAAAAGCTGGTCATTACCAATTATAATATTAGGCGGACTGATTGTCTTTCTTGCATTTTGTGGCTGGTTTGCAGGAAATGATGTTTTGATACAAGATCAAGCGGCTATGCAGACCACATCGGAACCCACTGAAAGCTAAGAAGCGAATCTAAGTTAAGTTTGGATTGCAAAATTTGCAATTGAAATAAATCGTTGCAAATTTTGCAATCAAGCCAAAAAAGGGATCTTTCTAGGTTCTATAACAATGTATCGTTCGCATTAAAAAGGGGGAAAAACCATAAAATATCGACAAAATGTGCCGCAATACAACGGTTTGTTATCCAATGTTGGCACGTAAATTGCTTGTATAATTGGCTGATAAATAAAAAGGAACTGTTTATTTTATCAAAGTTTAATTGTATAGGAGGATAACGTATGAAACCCGATTTAAGTGTTAATGTTTGCGGCATTCGCCACAAGAACCCAATAGTGGTGGCATCTGCTACACCATCTAAGGATGCAAAACATATGAAGACCTGCGTGGACGCAGGTGCAGGTGGGATCATTGCAAAAACGTATTCCCCGGAGCCTTTACTGCAGAAGTATGTATCTCCTCGCTTTACCACTCTACATAAAAAAGGCTGGCCTCACAATTTTTCCAACTATTCCTGCGAATTTCTTGCGCAGTATACACCGGATGATTGGGCGAAAGAGCTGGAAGCATCTGCTAAATATTGCAGACAGCATGATGTTGTTCTTTATGGCAGCCTTTCCGGCGATACGTTAGAAAATTGGAGTAAAATGGCAAAACAGGCGGAGTCTACGGGTGTTCATGCGCTGGAATTGAATTTTGGCTGTCCTCATCCGAAAGATTTAGGGTATTTAAGCGGGCAGGAGCTGGGAAACAACCCGGACGCGGCTGCCCAAGTAACCAAGGTTGTTTGTGATGCCGTAAAAATCCCGGTATTTGTCAAACTGACTGCTGAAGCAGTAAACCCCGTAATCAGTGCAGAGAAATGTAAAGAAGCGGGTGCTTCAGGACTAACCGTTATCAATCGCTATTCCGCACTGGATATTGATGTAAACGCTGGCGGCAGACCTCTGCTGCACTCTAGCTTTGCCGGAGTAGGCGGCCCGTGGATGCGTCCGATTATGCTCAAATGGCTGGTTAAAATTGGCCGCTCAGTCGATTTGCCGATTTCTGCAACAAATGGCATTTGGGGCTGGGAAGACGTCGTAAAAGCAATTATGTGCGGCGCGAGCACGGTACAGACTTGCACAGCGTTGATGTATAGCTCGAAGGGCTATGGAATGATTAACGAATATCTAACTCATCTAGAAAAATTCATGGAAGAAAAAGGCTATGAAAATTTAGATCAGATGAGAAATATTACCGAACCTCAGGTGCTTTCTTGGGACAAGGTAGACAGAGATACACAGAATGTATCGGTTGTAGACCAGGATAAATGCAGAGCGTGCGGAATCTGTAAGAATTTCTGTTTTAGAGGCGCGTTTTCTTATGATGAAAATAAGAAGGCGCATATTGACAAAACAAAATGCGATGGATGTGGATTGTGTGCATCGTTGTGCCCGTCCGACGCCATTCACATGGAAGGCCCGAAACCGATTTATTTGGGCAACTTTAAATAAATACGGATTACAGGACAATCGGGCTAAGGTTTACCAATAAACAGGGAGGAATGGAACATGAAGGTTGCAACCATTCAGCTCGCTATAAATGATGCCGAATCAAAAGAGGAAAAAATCAGGCGTGTAGAATCGATTCTGCAAAATCTAAAAGATGTCGATTTGGTTTTGCTGCCTGAACTTTGGAATGTAGGATTCTTTTCGTTTCAGCAATACCGTGAGCAGGCAGAGACATTATCAGGAGAAACTCTGACCCGGCTTTCGAAGATGGCGAAAAAAATAGGCGCTTACATCTTTATCGGCAGTTTTGTGGAAAAACGTGAAGAGAACTATTACAACACGTGTGCTCTTATTGACAGGCAGGGAAAAGTAGTTGGAGATTATAGTAAAATTCACCTTTTCGGCTATGGTTCCGCAGAGCGCGAAATTTTATCAGCCGGAAAAAAGATTACGGTTGTGGACACTGAATTTGGGAAAATTGGACTAAGCATCTGCTATGATATTCGTTTTCCGGAACTTTATCGAAAGTTAGTCGATAAAGGCGCTGAAATAATTATTAACTGTGCTGCTTGGCCATATCCCAGAGTGGAAAACTGGACGACTCTGAACATTGCTCGAGCAATTGAAAATCAGAGCTATTTCCTTTCTTGCGTCTGCGCAGGTGCCAGCCAAGGAAAAGATTTTATCGGAAGAAGTATGGTCATAGATCCGTGGGGCACGGTTGTCTCAAGTGCGGGTGAAAGGGAAACCGTTTTGATGACGGAAATTCATCCGGAACAAGTGGCGAAGATTCGAAAAGATTTTACACCGTTAAAAGATCGAGTGATCTATTTTTAGCTTGATAAGTCAGCGTACATTTTATTTTCCGCCAAAGCAATCTTTTGGTGGAGAAAGGAACGAATTTATGCAGAAAAACATTTTAGAATTGACTGTAAACGGAGAAACTCCGTTACATTACGAAGTCAAAAAAATCGTCAATGCAGGTTATACTGGACGCAACCAAGCTGCAGTACAAAAACATATTGATGAATTGCGTGAAATTGGTGTTCCTGCGCCTGAAAAGATCCCGACTTATTATCCAAAGGCGGCTGCACTTCTTACGACGGATGACGGGTTTGAAGCAGTCGACAACGAAAATACAGGCGAAGTGGAATACGTTTTGCTGATTGATAAAGATCAAATCTATGTAGGCGTTGGAAGCGATCATACCGACCGCGATCTGGAAAAGACCAATATTCCAAAAGCCAAGCAAATGTGTCCAAACTTTATTTCCAAACAGGTTTGGAAGTATGAAGATTTAAAAGAACAATGGGACAAAATGGAACTGCGTTCTTGGATTGGAAAAGAGAAACAGCTATTTCAGGAAACCACACTGGATGCGTTTATGGAGCCGGAAGAACTTATGCGCAGGGTGAAAGAATTATTGGGAAATAAGCTGGAACCCGGAACAGTGATTTTTTCCGGAACGGTAGGCGCGTTGGTGGACGGTTATCCTTTTACGGACCGTTTTGAGACGCAGCTATATGACCCGTCGTCTAAACGCTCACTGCATTGCACCTATTCGATTCATCTAATGGATTGGACTGATTAAACTTGAATTAAAATGCTAAAGCATTTTAAAAATAAATAAAGAAGGAGGCATGGATATGGCAAAGCCAGAATTGGAACTTTTTGATGTGGATCTAAAAATTCCGTGGAGACAAGTAGCGGATGCACAAGAAGGCATCATGGAAAAAATTCTTAGTGTCGATCCGGATACGGGTTCTTATACCAGAATTTTGAAGTTCCCACCAATTGAGACGAATGTATTGTTAACACATGATTTTTGGGAAGAAGTCTTGATTCTAAAGGGCACACTGCATGATATCCGTAAAAATGAAACTTATTTGGAAGGGTACTATGCTTGTAGACCTCCAGGGATGGAGCATGGTCCTTACAGCATTCCCAATGGCTGTATGACTATGGAAATCCGTTACTATAAATAGTTCCTAACAACTTAATAATTTTACAAATTCCGCGCTGAATGGCATCCTTGTAGTAAATGGGGAAGGAATTACAGTTTATGCGAATCCAGCATATGCACGGATCACCCGCACAGAGGTTTCCAGCCGGCTGGGAACTAATATTTTGGTATTGGATCCGGATTGTCCACTTTCTAAGACGCTCAGAACCGGGCAGGCGTTAAAAAACTATAAGTTTAAATTGTGTGATGGCGACAATGAGCTTATTTCGAATACAAGCCCAATCTGTTATGAAGGACAGGTTTTGGGCGCAATTTCTATTTTTCAAGATGTGCAGGCAATCGTTTGCCTAACCGAGGAATTAAAAAAGCAGCAGCAAACAATTGACGTTCTTAAGAATCGGCTGAATACTGTTTCGACAGCAAAATATAGATTTGAGAGTATGATTGGAAATAGTCAGGCGCTTTTACAGGCGATTCAAAATTCCAAAGATGTTGCCGGAACAGACGCTACGGTTTTGATTACCGGAGAAAGCGGAGTTGGAAAAGAGCTGTTTGCACATTCAATTCATAACAGCAGTCAGCGCAGAAGCCAGCCATTTATTCGAGTAAACTGTGCAGCAATTCCCGAAAACCTAATAGAGAGTGAATTTTTTGGTTATGAAAAAGGAGCTTTTACAGGCGCAGGTCAGAAAAAAATAGGAATGTTTGAACTTGCGAACCAAGGAACCATATTTTTAGACGAAATTGGAGAGATGGATACGGCTCTTCAAGCAAAATTGCTGCGCGTATTGGAAGAGCGGGAATTTTACCGAATTGGTGGACGAAAGCCAATTCAACTTGATATACGTGTCATTGTTGCTACAAACAGAAATTTAAAAAAGGCAATTGCAGACGGAAAATTCCGTGAGGATCTTTATTATCGAATTAACATTTTTAACGTGGATGTACCGCCTCTTAGAGATCGAGGTGAGGACGTACTTCTTCTCGCTCAATTCTTTTTAGAAAAAAATGCGAAAAAAATTGATAAATCCGTAATCGGAATTTCAGAGGTAGGAAAAGAAATATTAGTACAATATAGCTGGCCCGGTAATATTCGGGAGCTGCGTAATATTATCGAGCGAGCGGTTATTGTCTGTAAAGGAGAAATGCTTACAGAGGATGAACTGGGATTCTTATGCTCAACTCCGCAGAAAAAGGAACGGAATAACCAGCTGCTCTCCATGAGAGAATTAGAAAAACGTGCAATCCAAAAAGGTCTGGAATTGTATGGGACTTCTATGGAAGGCAAACAATTGATAGCCCAAAAATTGGGAATCTCGTTTCGAACACTGTATAACAAAATTAAAGAATATGATATACATATAAAAAAATAGCTGTAATTCTCCTCTTTTTTAATGATTACGCACAATACCGATATCTGCATACCATTCAACGAATGGTTTAATACGAGCTATCAAAAACAATCAAATCGCCTGCGAAAAGCAGGATGAAAATATAGAGTTTTAAAAGTAAAACAGTACAAAACATGATTGAATTGTACAAAAACAATCCTGATTTTACAAGAAAAATGTTCATTTCTATGATATAATGAGGTTGTTTCAAAAAGTAGATGGAGGGGCACGCATATGTCTCACATTAATGAAACGGATAAGCTAAACTTAAAGCTTGCAGTGGAATGTGCAGACGCTTTTTTTATGTCAACCGGGTTAGGGTGCACGGTTTCAGATCTTGATGGAATTGTACTGCATGAAGTTGGTTATAACTGCAGAAAATGTAGTTTTTGTTCTACAGTAAAGAACCATCCTGATTCAAAGCTGACTTGTAGAAAAATACATATGTATGGGATGGCGCAGTCTGAACGCTTTGGAGGGAAATACATTTATTTTTGTCCAATGGGGTTAACCTGTTTTGTTTCCCCTATTATGGGGGAAAACGAAGGGATTGCCAAAATAACGGTAGGACCGTTGCTAATGGTAGACTATGAGGACTTTGTTCAATATGATTTAAAAGATAAGCTGCATTTAAGCGGAAAGCAGCTTGAACTTACAGAAGAATTATTACAAAAGATCCCGCGAGTTAGTCCCGAACGTGTGACCTACATGTCAAATCTCCTTTTTATGGCGGTTGGATTTTTAAACAACGTTGCAGTGTGCAATAAAATGCTGGATACACAGAATTCTGATGCCATGCAGGGTCAGATCAGTGATTTTTTAATGCAGCTCAAAGGAAAAAATCCACACGGAGCATGTCCTTATCCTGTTAAAAAAGAGGGTGCGATGGTACAAAGCATCGCTGGTTCAGATAAGATAAATGCACAAAGGCTGTTAAATGAATTGTTAGGCAATATTTTCTTTGCTTCCGGAGGGGATTTTGCAAAAATTAAATCCCGTGTATATGAACTGTTGGTTTTGATGTCTCGTGCGGCAATTGATGGCGGAGCAGATCCTGAACATGCACTCCGATTGAATGACCGTTATATGACGGAAATTAACACATTAAAAACAGTAGAAGCACTATGCTTTTGGCTTGCGGACGTAATGAACAGATTTATGGAAATGGTGTTTAAGTTTTCGGATGTAAAACATGTTGACGTCATACATAAGGCAGTTCAATATACTAGGAAAAACTTTGAAAACAAGATTCTGCTTGAAGAAGTTGCCTCTCATGTATATCTTTCTCCTTCTTATTTTAGCAAGATTTTTAAACAAGAAATGGGCTGTAATTTTAACACCTATCTGAATAATATACGCATTGAAAAAAGCAAAAAGCTATTGCTCTTAGATAATATTAAGCTCGTAGATATTGCGCACATGGTGGGTTATGAAGATCAAAGTTACTTTTCCAAGGTGTTTAAAAAACTCACTGGTGTTGCTCCATGCAAATATAAGGAGTCAAAAGGCAGAATAAAATGCAATTAATACAATATAGGGGGGCTTATAATGAGTATTTTGGTGGAAATTTCTGAGAACCTACAGAAGGGTAAGGCAAAAGCTGTAAAGGAACTGGTACAGAAAGCCATTGATGAAGGAATGTCTGCAAAAGATATTTTGGAGCAGGGTTTGCTTTCTGGAATGAGCGTCATTGGTGAAAAGTTTAAAAACAATGAGGTTTATGTTCCAGAGGTATTAATTGCTGCTAGAGCGATGAACAGCGGCGCAGCGCTTCTTAAACCCTTGTTGTCTGAAGAAGGTGCGGTTGCTGCCGGTAAGGTTTGCATTGGGACCGTTAAAGGCGATTTGCATGATATCGACAAAAATCTAGTCAAAATGATGATGGAAGGCAAAGGCCTTGAGGTGGTAGACTTGGGAACTGACGTTCCACCTGAAAAATACATACAAGTTGCGATTGACCAGGAGTGCAGCGTAATTTGTTGTTCTGCATTGCTTACCACTACAATGGGCGTTATGAAAGATGTTGTTGC
>CALLQM010000289.1 GCA_938014855.1 uncultured Clostridia bacterium
AACAGGGCTCGGTGTGGGTCTTAGAGCAGGCTTTGGGGTGCTGATTGGCGTGGAGGCAGCAGGAGGAAGCCCACTTTTTAAGGTGGGCTTTGCTTGCGTATTTTGACTTTGTGGAGTGGACGGGGCTTTTCTAAGCATGTCGCTAAAATACAGCGGCGACTTAGGATGCAAAGATTCCTCGTCCCTCACTCCGTATTTTTTACTGAAATATAGTGGCTCTTTTGCCATTTTGACGCCTCCTACAGTCCGTATTTTCTAGCGATTGCCTCTGCCTGTTCTTTTGTTAATTCGCCATTTTGGTATTTTCTGTTTATACCCTCTGCAAGCCCGTATTGATACGGAAGTCCTCTGTTTTGATTGAAACGTACAATGCTATCTATTTGGCTAATGTAATTTGAAATTTCCGGGCTGTAAGAACCGCTAGCCGTTTGCCCGACAATTCCTACGCTTTGTTCAGCCGCTTCCAAATATTTCGGGTCTCCGGTTGTATCATAGAGTTTCATTAAATTACTGAAGCTTGGTGAACTGGACGTTTTTGAGCCTGCCCCGGTTTGAGATGCTTTCTGCGCCGCCAATTTCGCCGCATAAGCGTTATTGCGTTCCCATACTGATCGATCGTAGTCGCGCTGCGACTGGATATCGTTGAGCTGGTCTTGGCGCTGTCTTTCGTACTGCTCTTGCTCTGCCTCAAACTGTGCCAATTTTGATGCATAAGCGTTTTCTATGTCGGCAATCGAAGCGTCACCGGATGCTCGAATTTGATTTTGCTGCTGCTGATTTTGCTGGATGGCTTTGTCCCTATTCTCAAAGATTGAGTTTCGATTGTTTTCATACCCGGTATTTAACCCGAGTAAAGCAGATTCAGATGCACCGCCGGATTGCCCGAGCGAAGCCAACTGCTGTGGCATATTTGCCAACGCCTGCTCTTTCGCTATGTAGGCTTGCTGTGCGTTTTTGTCAGCCGTGCTATTTATACCCGCCTGCTGTGCCGCTACTGTATCAATAGCAGACTGCACGCGTGCCCTTTGCGCATCCATTGCCGACCTGCGCGCATCGTCAAGGTATGACCTGTACGCTCCACCACCACCGCTGCCGGATGATCTGCTGTATCCTCCCGAGCCAGAACTGCCGCCCCAAACACTATCGCCCGGTCTTAATGAGGATAGCCTGTCGTACTCTCGCTGATAAGTGGCTGAACCGTTAGAGTCGCGGTAATCGCTGTTGCCGCCGTTTCTTCCGTAGTTCCAATCGGAATAGGCCTGTACTCGATCCCTATGATCCTGCGGAGCCTTGGAATTGGACGGGTATGTCACCCGTCCACTTGAATCCATTTTACCCCCATAGTTTTTCCATGCCATAATTTATCCCCTCTCAATCAGCGCGCTTATACCGTTGTATAAAGCATCGTATTTAGCTTTTAGCGTGTCATACTGCGACTTGGGAACGGTTTCAATCTTTGGTTTTTCTTGCGCTTTTCCCCACCCATTCAGCCCGG
>CALLQM010000290.1 GCA_938014855.1 uncultured Clostridia bacterium
CTCCAAAACTTCCGCAGACACGTTCAGCAATGCGCTTATCGGCGATTCGTTTAATTAAAAACATTTGAACTCCTCACTTTTTCCCATCTTGCATTTGTTTCTTCTATTTTTTGACTGCCGCATTGCGCAGAGCGATCAGCTCAAACGGTTTGAGTTCCCGCCATTTTCCCGGCGGCCGCATCCCCAGTTTGATCGGTCCGACTGAAATACGTTTCAGCCTTGCCACTTCCAGCCCAACTGCTTCGCACATCCGGCGCACTTGGCGGTTGCGTCCCTCGGAAATAGTGATTTGCAGAACGACACGTCCCTCCTGCTTTTCCAAAACGATTACCGTTGCAGGCTGTGTCATTTTGCCGTCCAGCATAATTCCTGCGCTCATCTTTGCCGCCTGTTCATCCGAAACATCCGGACGTACTGTTACGCGGTATGTTTTGCTGATATGGTGAGAGGGATGCATGATGGTATTGGCAAATTTGCCGTCATTGGTCATTAAAAGCAAGCCTTCACTGTTGCGGTCGAGACGTCCCACCGGATAAACGCGATACTGCACATCCTCAACAAGATCCGTTACACACCGGCGGCCCAGCTCATCCGCAGTGGTCGTCACATAGCCGCGCGGTTTATTAAGCATGATATACACATTGGTTTTTCGTTTTTGAAGGTGCACGTTTTCCCCATCAATTGCAATAATATCTCTAGTCGGATTGACCGGATTTCCCAGCACTGCCTTGCGCCCATTTACGGTGATACGTCCGGCACGAATAGCATCCTCCGCTTTGCGGCGGGACATGATTCCATTATCAGATAATACTTTTTGGATGCGAATTCCTTTGACTCCCATAGTTTTTACACCTATTCTTTCCATGACTCACGTCATTGACTTTGATATCCTTTTTATAAATTAGTTAGTGATCTTTTCCTAACAGCCGATCCAGCAGACCCGGTTGATCGCAAGCGGCCTTTACCGCTTTTACCGTTGTCAGAGGCAGCTGTATCACCGGTTTCCCATTGCACCGAAACGTCACCGTCCCCACTATTCTTCCCTGCTCCACTGGTGCATACAGATATGGCTGTACGGTTACATCAGCGGTCACATTTTCATTGACGAGAGCGGCAAGTTTCGGCGGTGTTTCACATTCCGCCCGAACTTTTACAGCGGAGCCGCCCATGACCGGAATCTGCACTTTTGGAAGCAGTTTTGCTACATCCATAAGTGATAAGTCCGAAAAATATCGGTCAAACAGCTGTGAATGCACATTCCAGTCGTCGTGACAGTTGAGCGTAACCGCAATCAGCTTGATTCCATTGCGCTCCGCGCAGGAAACCAAACAGCGCCCCGCGGCTTCGGTATAACCAGTCTTTACGCCAACCGCACCTTCATAACTGCTCAAAAGTCGGTTATGATTTTTCATCCAGCGGTCGTGCGGCGGATTCCCGAACTGCACCACTGCTTGACTGCTTGAACAAATATTAGCAAACTCCGGATTTTGCAGCGCCTGCTGTGCCAGCCGCGCCATGTCGTAGGCAGTTGAATAATGGTTCTCATCGTTCAGCCCCGATGGTGTGACAAAATGGGTATCGTAGAGCCCCATTTCCTGCGCGCGTTCATTCATCATTTTTGCAAATTCCGGCAGACTTCCTGCAATCCGCACAGCGGCGGTATTGGCGGCATCATTGCCGGACGGCAAAAGCATCCCATATGCAAGCGCCCGCAAAGAGACTCGATCCCCTTCTTTGAGACCCATAGAGGAACCCTCTACATTAATCGCTTGGGAATTTACGGTAAAATAATCGTCCAAATCCGCTTGCTCAAGGGTCAGCAAAGCGGTCATGATCTTGGTGGTCGATGCCATAGGCAGGCGCAGTTGTGCATCCTTTTCAAATAAAATGCGGCCTGTCTGTTCATCAATCAACACCGCGGCTTTTGCTTTGATTTTTTCCGGTGCTGTCGGCGGTTTTTCTTTCTTTACAGATGCCGCACTGACGTTTGTCAAGCAAGTACCCATAAACAAAAAGAGAACACCAATCAACAGCGCCACCAGTTTTTTGGCCATTCATAATCACCTGCATCCTAATATTCGATACAGATTATTTGTATGCGCCAAAACAGCTTGACATTACCCGATGCTTACTTGTTCTACTCGTTATTTGTGGTTTGATTGCTCGAATCGGTTTTTTCTTTTTTCTCTTTTTTAAACATTGTACCGAGCTTATCCACCATTTCAGGCATCAGGCTGACCATACGGTCGGCAGTATTTTTGCTGTTATCCATTTGCAGAAGATTGACATTTCCGTCTTTGATAACAAGAAATCCCAGCGGCTGAACCGAAACTCCGCCGCCTGCACCTCCACCAAATAGTTCGGATGGTTTCGTAGTCGGCAGATCCGAGCCGCCGGATGCAAAGCCAAAGCTTACTTTTGAAATTGGGATAATAACCGTGCCATCCGGTGTGGTGATTTGATTACCTATAATCGTATCTGCATCCACAAGCGAACGCAGATTCTGCATCGAACTGTCCAGCAACCCTTTGATTGGGTGAGACTCGTTTGCCATTTATATTCCTCCCAGTGGTTATTCCTCTTGAAGTTTCTTCCTTTGGATGGTTTTGACCAAAAATGATGCAAATATTCGTATTGCCGCTATCAGCACCGTAATTGGCAAAAGCCTTCCGCGCATTTCAAAATCCACAAAACTTTTTTCTGATACAAAATCAGGACGTATATCAATTTCGGGATCGCATAGATTTAAAAAATGTGTTGCCAGCGCATATGCAGAATAAATCGCCGCATTGCACTTGCCATAGTTTACTGCCGTCTGAGCGGCATCCTCCTCGGCAACCACCATGGTCAGCCTTAGGCGGTAAATCCGAAATCCTCGAATGATCATGGCCGCACCGCCTTTGAGCGACGCGAGCAGATCCGTAACAGTACCAATCAATTTGGAAAATTCGAGTGGCTTTTTTTCTTTTTTGGGTGGCGGCTTTTTTTCTTTTGGTGCAGGCTGTTCAGTCTGCTTTGTCTTTTCCTGCACCGCTTTTATTAGATTGAATCGAAAGAACAGCCATCTCAGCTGTCCAATCGGGTGTTTGTCTGTTTGATAACGCAGGATCAACCGAACAGGAATACACAAAAGCAGAAAAACAGTGACCAGTATACCCAACAGGACATAACCCACAATTGCCATGGTTTTTCTCCTCTCTCACTTCCTTGTCACAGCTCTATTCCACTTTTTCCAATAGGAGTTGTTGTTCTTCTTTCTCGGATGGTAGCTCCGGAAGCTCGTCCAACGTTTCCAAGCCAAAACACCGAAGAAAATTGGAAGTCGTACGGTAAGAAATCGGTCGTCCGGGCAGGTCAAGGCGACCCGCTTCTTCGACCAATTGCTTTTCAATAAGCGAATTAACAACGCCCGAACTGTCCACTCCGCGCACCTGTTCAATAAACGCACGCGTGACCGGCTGATTATAAGCAATCACCGCCAGTACTTCCAATGCGGCTTGGGACAGCGGAATTTTGCGGCGCAGTTCAAGCGCTTCTCGGATGACCGGAGCAAAATCAGCCGCAGTGCACAGCTGAAGCCGATCATCAAGCTGTAAAATTTCATACGGCATCCCTGCCGCTTCCAGCGAATCGCGCATAAGCGGAATAGCGTGCAAAACCGTTTGCGTATCTGTCCCGATTGCCTGCGCGATTCGGGCAGTCTCTACGGCATCTCCGCCGGCAAACAAGATTGCTAAAATTTGTTTTTGCGGTAAATCCATCATAATGATTCCTCCGGCTGACGGTGATTTGACTGTCCTTTTTGATGAAAGCAGACAGTTTCGTCCTCCAAAGTGATGCGTTTCGCTTTTACCAACTCCAAAACCGCCAAAAAGGTTGCAACCAATTCACTGCGGTCAGAGCTGGATTCAAACAATGTAAAATACGGTGCTTTTCCAATTCGGTACAAGCGCTTCATAATAAATACAATGCGGGATTTGACCGAAACAACTCGTCTTGCCACAATTCCGGAAAAAGCACGCACCGGCGGAGGCAGACGCCGCTTCCCCCGCCCGATCGCATCCCGATAAGCGGCGCATAGTACTTGCACCGGATGCGTCAAGCGATAGGCAGTATCCGCTTCCAGCGGGGTCGGACGGCGTACAAAATTCCGATACATTCGGTTTTGCTCGCCTAACTGCTCCGCTACTTGTTTGCACACCTGATATTCGAGAAGCTGACCCTGCAGTTCCTCTTTCATCTGTGTGCCTTCTTCATTGTGTTTTGGCAAAAGCATAACCGTCTTGATATAGACAAGCCGCGACGCCATTTCAATGAATTCGCTGGAAACTTCCAGTCCTCCGATTTTCATTTCGTCGATATAAGCCAAATACTGTTCCAACAGCTCCGAAATGCAGATGTCATAAATATCCAATTTATGTTTGGATATCAAATGAAGCATCAAGTCAAGAGGACCTTCAAACTCAGCTGTTTTAAAATTTAGCTTTTCCATTTTGATCAGCGCATCAGCATGCGCGCTAGAATATCCACAAATCCGGTGCTGAAATCAAGGAACCGATAAATAAAACTGGCCAAGAAGTGAAGCGGCACCGACAGGATATTGGTGAACATCATAACTGCAAAGAGTCCCAAAAAAATGTAATGGCTGTATTGCGAAATCTTATATTCCCATCTTGCCGGTATAAAATAAGCAAGGATGTGATAGCCGTCCAAAGGAGGAATCGGCAAAAGATTAAAGACTGCCAGCGAAACGTTAATCGTCACCATCATCGACAAAATCGTCGTGATGATTGCAACTGTATTGCCCATTAAAATCCCCATAACCATCATAACAAGCGCAAGAATCTTATAAATCAAAAGCAGAAGTGCGGCCATCAGCACATTTGCGGCCGGTCCTGCCAATGAAGTTATTGCCATGCCTGCGCGCATAGAAATTTTGTGAGTAAAATAGCGTGGGTTTACCGGAACCGGTGT
>CALLQM010000291.1 GCA_938014855.1 uncultured Clostridia bacterium
ATAAGCTGAATATGGGACTGCCGGAGGAACATGTTTATAAGGATGCTTCGGGTTCTTAAAACTCGCGGATATAAAATTACAAGTACAAGTAAAAGGATTTAAGGAGGCAGCGTTACACATTATGCAGCTTGAGGTAGGGAGTATACTAGAGGGTAAGGTTACCGGTATCACAAAGTTTGGGGCCTTTATTGAGTTGCCAGTCGGCAAAACCGGAATGGTGCACATCTCAGAGGTGGCTTCTTCCTATGTAAAGGAAATTTCCGATTATCTGTCCCTAAACCAGACGGTAAAGGTCAAAGTGATTGGCATTACGCCTGAGGGTAAGGTGAGCTTGTCTATCAAGCAGGTTGATCCGTCTCCTGCCGCACCACCACAGCCGTTTGCTCATCGTGATCGCAATGATCGCAGCAATTCAAAACCATCTTTTAATGGCGGACAAGGTGCGCCTTATCGAAAACCGCAGTCTCGCAGACCATTCCGCGAAGTGAGCTACGGGTTTGATCGCAGAAAACCGATTAGCAATGAGACGATGTCTTTTGAAGATATGATGAGCAAGTTTAAACAAACCAGTGAAGATAAGATGTCAGACCTCAAGAAATATACGGATGTGAAACGCGGAACATCAAGAGGCCGCAAATAATAGATCTTAAAAAGGGCGCTGAAGCGCCCTTTTTTTATACGAGGAGTCATGCTATGGTTATTTATAATGCAAGAGTACGTACGATGTGCGGCGAAGATTTTGAACATGGTTATATACATATGGAAAACGGAAAAATTGTATCGGTTGGCGATATGGCAGACTGCCCAAATTCTGAACAGCGGTTTGATGCTTGCGGAGCAATCGCAATGCCGGGATTCATTGATGCACATTGTCATATTGGTATGTGGGAGGACGGTCTTGGCTTTGAAGGAGACGACGGCAACGAGGATACAGATCCCTGCACACCGCATCTGCGGGGCTTAGACGGGGTCAATCCGTTTGATCGATCCTTTTCCGAAGCGCTGGATTACGGCGTCACAACGGTTGTGACAGGGCCGGGAAGTGCCAATCCGATTGCCGGGCAGATGTGCGCGATGAAAACATTTGGGCACCGGATAGACAAGATGCTGATTCGTGAACCGCTTGCAATCAAAATTGCAATGGGTGAAAATCCGAAAAACAGCTACCACGAAAAAGATCAAGGCCCTGCAACCCGCATGGCAATTGCGGCGCTAATCCGTGAACAGCTTTCCAAAGCCAAACAATATGCTCACCAATGCGCAGAGGCGGCAAATGATGAGGATATCGATGAACCAGATTATGATGCAAAATGTGAGGCGCTTTTGCCGCTGTTGGATCATCGCATAAAGGCTCATATTCATGCGCACCGAGCTGATGATATTTTTACAGCTATGCGCATTGCCAAAGAATTTGATTTTGAGTATGTAATTGTGCATGGTACAGAAGGTCATCTCGTGGCGCAGGATTTGGCGGAAGAAGGAGTCAGCGTTTTAACAGGTCCACTGATTGGGTCGCGCTCCAAGCCGGAACTGGTCAATTCCAATTTGGCTGGAGTGGGCATTTTGGACAAAGCCGGGGTTCGTGTTGCAATTACCACGGATCACCCGGAAGTTCCGTGTCATTTTCTGCTTATGAGCGCTCAGCTTGCGGTGCAGGAAGGAATGGATGGCGATTCGGCTTTGCGTGCAATCACTTCGCAGGCGGCGTCGATTGTTGGAATTGATGACCGCGTAGGGTCACTGCGTGCGGGCATGGATGCGGATGTGGTGTTGTTTGATTCTGATCCGCTGCAGGGAAGAAGCAAACCGCTTGCAGTATTTGTTTGTGGAAACCAAGTGCGGGGATAATTTCGAAAATTTCACAATTTCTCTTGTAAAATCAGACAATACGGGGTATAATATAGATAGGATTTATGGACAATCTGTTGAAAACAAAATGGCTCAATCGGTCGTTTTGTTTGAGATAAAGCAAAGGGGTTGAATGTATGAACATTACCATTACTGGACGTAAGACTTCGATTCAGGATCCTTTTAAAGAAAGAATCAATCGCAAGCTTACAAAACTCGACCGCTTTTTCGATGAGGGTGCGAATGCAACAGTTACGGTAACCAATGAGGGCGACCGCGAAACAGTGGAGGTAACAATTCAATCGCGGGGTATGTATTTTCGCGCAGAAAAAACAACGTCTGACCGTTTTGATTCTCTTGAGGCAGTTGTCGATAATCTATTTCGTCAAATTGTGAAAAATAAGAATAAACTGGGCAAACGTCTGCGTGAAAGTGCTTTTGATCCGGCAAATTTGGAAGTGGGAGAGCAATCGGAGACCCAAACCGATGAATATGAAATCAAACGCGTGAAACGCTTTTTGATGCGTCCGATGGATGTCAAAGAGGCGATTTTGCAGATGAATATGCTGGACCATGAGTTTTTTATGTTCCTTAATGCGGAGACGAATGAGACGAATGTGGTTTATAAACGCCATAACGGAACGTATGGAGTTTTGGAGCCATCGATCGGTTAATACCTTTCATAAGATATTTCATTGCGAAAGCGGAAAATTTCCGCTTTCGCAATTTTTAGTTTTCGATGTATTTTTCTTGTATGCCCACAATGTTTATGGTAAGATAAAGAAAATGGGACAGACATTGGAGGTGGAGTAATGTTTTGCACCGAATGCGGAAAACCGATCAAAAATGGGTATAAATTTTGCCCTTACTGCGGAACCCGCATGGATTTGGATCTTTTGGACGAGCCTCAAAATGAAGCTTATATAGATAATTTAGAAATGCAGACTCCAGAAGAACAGCCTGCCGATCCCGAACCTGAAATTGATTTTATTGAAGATATTCCACCAACGCAGGAATGTGAGGATTGCATGACTGCAAATGAGGATTCTTTGGATGTGCAAGATCAGCCCTCCATCGATTTTTCCGAAGACAGCGGGCTGTTTGATCCGCCGCCTTCATTCTCTTTTCAAGAGGAAACGTTGAGCCTGCCCGATGAACCTTTGCAAAATGCTCCCTATTTTGTTTATCATCCGCAGCAGGATGTACAATTAAGTACAGAGCCCCAAAACAAACCTGCTGACAGCGAATATCGCCCAAGTCATATTAAAAAACGTCCTGCGGCTGTTTTAGCGCCGATCATTGCAAGAGGTCCGTCTTTGGGTTTTAAGATCCTTTTGATTATACTGATTGTATCGGCCGCATTGGCTGCTTCGGTTATTGGGTATCAATTTCTGTTTACAGAACAGCCTTTTGCCGACGGTTGGCTATTTGGAATGTAGTTTTCCGATATGAAAATACAAATTGTATAATATTTTGCGGAAAAAGCTTGCACTTTAATAATACTATGTGTATAATAAAAACGGAACACATATCGTCGAATCTGGAGTTCGGAGGGGGGCTTCCGATGGAAGCGGCCGACAAGAAAAAACGATATGTGAAGGATGGGACAGGCGTTGTGCGCTCAAAGCGGCTTCGCCTGTTTCGTTTTAATTGGAAAAGGAAGATGAAAATGAAGAAAAAGGTACTGGTTGCTATGAGCGGCGGCGTTGACAGTTCAGTTGCGGCACTTCTTTTGCAGAAGCAGGGCTATGAAGTGGGCGGAGCCACATTTGTGCTGTTCGACGGCTGTAATGAAGACAATGTCGGCGATGCCAAAAAAGTATGTGATCAGCTTGGGATACCGCATTATGTTTTGGATTATCGTGATATTTTTTCAAAAAACGTCAAAGAATATTTTGTCAATAGCTATTTAGCTGGAAAAACACCCAACCCCTGCATTGCCTGTAACCGCAACATCAAATTTGGTGCATTTCTTCAGGACGCGAAACAGCTGGGTTATGAGATGATTTCAACCGGACATTATGCGGGTATCGGATTTGATGAAGAAACCGGCCGTTATCAGCTGAGACGTTCTATAAATTTAAAAAAAGACCAGTCCTATGTACTCTACCATTTGTCGCAGGAACAGCTTTCTCGTTTGATTCTTCCGTTGGAACAGTTGACCAAGCAGGAAGTGCGGGAAATCGCTGCGCAGGCAAATTTGCCGGTAAAGTCCAAATCGGACAGTCAGGATATTTGTTTTGTTCCGGATGGGGATTATGTTGGATTTATTACAAACTATACCGGGAAAGCGCCGCAGGAAGGCGACTATATTGACGATGACGGGAAAGTGTTAGGCCGCCATAAAGGTGTGCTCCACTATACCATTGGTCAGCGTAAAGGGCTTGGAATCAGTCTGGGAGTGCACAGATTTGTCAGCGCCATCGATCCGAAAGCGAATACCGTAACGCTCTCGGATGAGACGGCTGTATTTTTCGATACCTTATTTGCAGACGATTTAAAACTGATTGCTTTTGATGCATTGACTGAACCGCTGGAATGTACCGCAAAAATTCGTTATGCCCATCAGCCCGCGGCCGCGACCATTTACCCGTTGGAAAACGGCCGTGTGCGTGTGGTATTTCAAAAACCCCAGCGGGCAATTACAAAAGGACAGGCAGTTGTTTTCTATGACGGAGAACAGGTGCTGGGAGGTGCCACAATCGAATGACACTTGCACTTCCCATCATCATCATTGTTGCATCGAACATCTTATATAATTTATTTACAAAATGTATGCCTTCGGAAGTCAATCCGTTTGCGGCGCTGGTTGTGACCTATCTCAGCGCCGCATTGGCGGCATTTTTGATGTTGCTGGTTAGTACACAGGGAAAAGGACTTGGAGAAACCTTTCACTCGATTAATTGGACAAGTATCGCGCTCGGGCTGGCAATTGTTTGGCTGGAGTTTGGTTATATTCAAGCATATCGAGCCGGATGGAATATCAGCACCTGTTCGCTTGCGGCAAATATTCTGCTTGCCGTGATTTTGCTTTTTATCGGGGTGTTAGCTTTTCATGAGCACCTTTCGGGCACACAATTGTTTGGTATGGTGCTGTGTGCTGTCGGTCTTTTTATCGTAAATCGACATTAAAGATTTTCTGTAAATTATTACCATTTTTTATACATAAGCTGATATCGTTTTAAGAACGATGTCAGCTTTTTTGCAAATTATGTTAAATATGACAAATAAAATTTTTATAATTCATTCATTATTTAAACAAATAATTAAATTATAGTAATATATGCTTATATCTATTTAAAAAGATCTAAAAAAATCGTGCAGAACATCACGTTTCAATTTTGTAAGACGGAATAGACGCTTCCAAATAGTTGCATAATCTGTAAAATTTTAAAATTGTCGAAACTTGACAGAATCATCATATAGACTATAATGGCAGAATTGGGTTTCGCGTTCTAACAAAGAATAATGAACAAAAAAGGACATGACTAAAGGGATTCAATATGATTAAAGAAAATCAACACAATTTTGTTACTCTTCTAAAATGTGCCGATATTGTTGTAGCAGTAATTTCCATGATTGCAGCCTTTCGGATACGATTTTATGTATTCAGCGGATTTTGGGAAATTTTTGGTTTGGAATACTATATGCAGATGATGGTGCTGGTTCTGCCGGTATATTATCTGCTGTATAACGTTTTTGAACTCTATGATATGCTGAACTTTAAGCCTTTGCTGGCAGAAACGGAAAAAGTGATCAGTGCCAATCTCGTTGGGCTGATGTTTATTTTTGTAATAAGCTTTTTCCTGCGTGTTGTGGATGTTTCCCGAATGGTTTTACTCTTATTTGCGCTGTTCAACACCGTTTTATCTGCGGTGCTCCGCATATGCATTCGTTTGTTTTTGCGTTCTCGTCGCTGGAAAGGCTATTCTCTGAAAACCATGCTGTTTGTTGGCTGGAATCAGGCAGCCGGTGAATTGTTTGAAAAAATAAATTCGAATCGTAATTTTGGATTTCAAGTAATCGGTTATTTAAGCAATCACGAAACATCCGATAGCCGGTACCCGATTCGTCATATCGGTCCAATTTCGGAATTAGAAGACTATTTAAAAATAAATCATGTAGATGAAGTAGTCGTTTCTTTGGATTATAACGATCTTCCAAAGCTTGGAAAAATTATTGAAATCTGCGAGCGGCAAGGCGTTAAATCCAGTTTGCTGCCGTTTTATTCAAAGTATCTACCCGCTCATCCTCATATCGATGAAATTGATGGCGTTCCGCTAATCAATGTGCGCAAAATACCACTTGATAACGTTATGTACAGCCTAATCAAACGCAGCTTTGATGTTGCTGCATCCATCATTTTGCTGGTGGTGCTTTCGCCTCTCATGCTGTTAACCGCTTTGTTTATCCGTCTTTCTTCTCCCGGACCGGTTATTTATCGGCAGGAGCGGATCGGGCGAAATAAAAAGGTGTTTACCATGTATAAATTTCGATCTATGCAAGTACAAAACGGTGATATGACCACTTGGGGGTGCTGCAAAGATCAGCGCCGTACAAAATTCGGCGCCTTTATTCGTAAATACAGCATTGACGAACTGCCTCAGCTTATTAATGTTTTAAAAGGGGAAATGAGTTTGGTAGGTCCCCGACCGGAACGACCGTTTTTTGTGGAAAAATTTCGAGATGAAGTACCGCTTTATATGTTGAAACATCTTGTGCGTCCCGGAATAACAGGCTGGGCGCAGGTGAATGGCTGGAGAGGGGATACATCCATTGTGGAACGAGTCAAATGCGATTTATTTTATATTTAAAATTGGTCGTTTATGTTGGATGTTAAAATTTTGCTGATGACTTTGATCAAAGGATTTATCAATGATTCCGAGGTTTTGTAATTTGTGCAAAAAGAAAGGGAAAGACTATAAAGAACAATACGAAATGATTGACAGGAATTGACAAAGCATATATAATCAGTACCGTTTTATTATAAAAATACGGTCAACGAACACATGCAGTAAAGGGCGTATGTGATATGGATCAAGAAAAAAATTCAAGACAAATTAAAGCAACTAGAACTACCGTTATAATCGGTGTGATTGCGCTGATCGTGCTTTTAGCGGTTGGCGCATGGGAGTATGTACAGTCAAAACTAAATAAAATTAATTATGTCGAACCATCCAAAACAGAAACCGAGCAGACCGAACCGAAAAAGGCATTTACTGAAGTAGGCGGAGAAAAATATTTTAATGTTCTACTGCTTGGAACGGATGAACGATCGGAAGAATTCAGTGTAGATGCTCGATCTGACTGTACCATACTGCTGAGTCTCAATTTTAAAGATCACACGGCGCATCTAGTCAGTTTGGAACGCGGGATTGGGGTACCCATACCTGACCTGGAAGATGACTGGCTGACACACGCGTTTCGCTATGGCGGAGCAGATTTAATGATTGATACGGTAAGTGAACAATTTGATGTGGATGTTGACCGCTATGTGCGCGTGAATTTCTATGCATTTGAACAGATCATTGATGCGATCGGTGGTGTAGATATCACACTAACCGATATTGAAGCGCAGGCACTCAACGGGGAAGTTTATACAAACGCTACAACAAAACATCCGGTGCATCCGGGACTCAATCACCTTGACGGCTATGATGCTCTGCAATATGCCCGTCAACGGTTTATTGACGATGACTGGCATCGCGTTCAGCGCCAGCGAACGGTCTTGCAGGCGGCGGTGGAGCAGACGAAGCATGTCAACCTTATTCAAATCAACAGTCTTTTGGACAAGGTTCTGCCGCTTGTACAAACGAATCTGACCAAAAAGGAAATCAATTCACTTCTTCCGCAGGCTCCTTTTTTCCTTGGGGTAAAATTGGAACAGATGACTCTGCCGCTCAAAGGTACGTTTGGCAATAAGCTGACCAGTGATGGACGAAGCTTGATGCTGTTGGATTTTGAGGAAAATGCAAGGATTCTCAATGAATTTATTTATGGCAACTTTAATCCGGATACGTATAAAGTACCGAAAGAGGTAACCGATCGGGTTGCGCTTGCTCAGCAAAAAGCGTATCAGGAGTGGCTCTTGACACAACCAAAACCATCCTCCGTAGAGGAAAAACCGGATGAAGAGGAAGAAGAAACCGAATTTGAACCAAGACGGTCTTCTTCAAAGAGCACAAAAACAACATCCAGTTCCAAATCATCAACTTCAAAATCATCCAGTTCTAAGACATCAAGAAGTTCAAAAGATGAGGATGCAGAATTGACCGAGCTTAAACAAGCGCTCAAAGATAAAATGGAAGAGGCGTCTGCTGCTTCTTCAAAAAGGACTTCAAAATCATCATCCTCTAAGCAACCGTCCCAACAGGATGATTAACAACGACTACTGCCCGATTTCATTCTGCTTGTCAGGGAAAAAGAGTTCCCTGCTCAAGCAGATTCAATACATACCGTGATTGCGGGCCGTCAAAACGCTTAATGCAGGAGGCGGAAACCATTCGAAAAAAAATATTATTTTGTGCTTCAACCCTTTCTCACATTCGAAATTTTCATCTGCCCTATCTAAAAGCGTTTAAAGAGCAAGGTTATGAGGTATGGGTGGCGGCAGGCAGTTCAGGAGAAGTGCCTTATGCCGACCATGTGATTGAATTACCATTTTATAAGCGCTTTTTCTGTCTGCAGAATTTGATTGCGGTCTTTCAGGCGCGGAAATTGATGAAACGGGAACGCTTTGATATCCTGAGCGCCCATACGACGCTGGCGGGAGCTGTGACGCGGGCGGCGGCATTGCTGCTTCTGCATCGACCCAAAGTGTTCTATACCTGCCATGGCTATCTATTTTCCGATCTGCAGGGACTAAAAAAATGGGCTTATCTAATTCCTGAAAAAATCTGTTCGCTTGTCACCGATGTGCTGATGACCATGAATCAAGAGGACTATGAGCTTGCCAAGCGGCACCATCTTGCCTGCGGTAAACTTGTTTCAATTAATGGAATGGGCATTGATTATGATCGATTTGCGCCATTTTCACAGGAAAAACGCAACAGTCTGCGTGAGCAGGCCGGATTCCAAGAAAATGAGGTTTTGTTTATTTATGCCGCTGAATTTTCAAAACGCAAAAATCAGCAAATGCTGATTCATGCTTTTGCAAAGGCGGTGCGCAGAATGCCAAAAGCGCGGCTTCTGCTTGCAGGTGCCGGACAAGAACTGCAGGCCTGCCGATCAGCGGCAAGTACCTTGCATATTGATCACAAAGTACAATTCTTAGGGCAGGTAGATGATATGGCGGCGCTGTATCCGCTATGTGATGTTGTGGTGACCACCAGCCGCTCAGAGGGACTGCCGTTTCATTTGATGGAAGCTATGGCATGCGGGCTTCCTGCGGCCGCCAGCGACGTGAAAGGCCACCGTGAGTTAATTCAGGACGGCAAAACCGGCTATTTGTTTGATGCCGAACGTGAAGATTTGCTGGTGGAAAAGCTGATTAAGCTTTATAAAATTCCAAATCTTCGGGAGAAATTTGGTGCAAATGCACGGGAGAGAGCCGCTGATTTTGCATTAGCGCGTGTGATGCCGCAAATTTTGTCCATTTATGGGATAGAAAAGCCAAAATCATAAAGGAGGGCAGACATTTGCCAAGCATTTCTGTTTTGATGGGTGTTTACCATCCCGGCGATGACACAAATGATTTACGCAGAGCGGTGGATTCTGTGTTAGGGCAGACGTTTGAGGATTTCGAATTTTTAATCTGTGATGACGGTTCATCAAAAACCGTTCAGAACCTGCTTGAGCAATATGCCGAACAGGACAACCGTGTGCGTTTAATTCGTCCCGGTAATGTGTTTCGATTGCCGGATAAGCTGAACGCCTGCATCCACAGCGCGCGCGGAGACTTTTTTGCAAGACAGGATGCAGATGATCTGTCTGCGCTGAATCGATTTGAAAAGCAGATTGCATTTTTAAAAACGCATCTGGAAATTGCCTTTGTAGGATGCAACGTGACACTCATTTGTGATGGAAATGAATGCGGGGAACGCTGTTTTCCAAAACTTCCACAAAAAGAAGATTTTTTGTTTTCCATGCCGTTCATTCATCCCGCATTAATGTTTCGCAGAAACGCTATTTTGGCGGTTGGGGGATACAGCCAATCCAAATGGGCGGTGCTGTGTGAAGACTATGATCTACTTTTGCGGCTTTATGAAAAGGGTTTTTACGGTTATAATTTGAATGAGCACCTGTTTTTTTATCAGGTTTCGCCATTTGATTATAAAAAAAGAAAATATCACCACAGAATCAATGAAGCGGTCACGCGGTACCGCCGATTTCGCGCGCTTGGTATGCTTCCGAAAGGACTGCCTTATGTCATAAAACCGCTGGCCGTCGGGCTTTTGCCCCACAAAGTCCTAGACTATTTAAAACGAGGACAAACATTCCAAAGGAGGAGACATCATTGGAAATAAACGGTTCAACTATGGGAGACAAGGTGCTCACCATCGCTGTTCCTTCTTATAATATGGAAAATCATCTGCCGAAAAATCTACCCACATATGCGGATACCCGCTTTGGAGATGCGCTTGAGGTTATTATTTTGGACAACGCATCGACCGACCGAACGGCACAAATTGCACAGGACTTTGTTGATCGGTTCCCGCAGATTTTTCGTCTTGTTCGGCGCGACAGCCGAGGGTATGGTTCTTCCATCAATGCGGCAATTGAGCAGGCATCCGGACGCTATTTTCGGATTGTAGATGCGGATGACTGGGTGAATAAAGAAAATCTGCTGAATCTGATTGATAAACTTCGGTCTTGTCAAGCGGATGTCGTACAAACTAATTACCGAAAAGTTTCGATGGTAACAAAGCAGGAATTTCCGGTTCGCTTTCGAGATGTGGAATATGACCATCTGTATACGGAATTTTCTAAATGCAGGCTGAATGCACCTTGTATCCATTCCACTGTTTATCGAACACAGGTGCTCCAGGAGAACGGAATTACGTTGCAGGATAAGATGTTCTTTGTGGATGAAGAATATGTAATTTTGCCGTTTTTGTATGCGAAAAACGTTATTTTTTACGATTTGGACATTTATCGCTATCTTGTCGGAAATCCGACACAGAGCACTTCCCCGCAAAATCGTGCAAAATATGCCGAACATCGCGAGAAAATTGTTCGCAGGCTGATCCACGTTTACAAGACAGCTCACATGAACGAAGATGTGCGCGAATACTGTTTTTTCCGAATTTCACAGGCGGCGGCAGACCACTTAACAACGCTTTATATGTATCTGCCGGATCGCAAAGAGGGAAAAAGACGTGCGCTAGAGTGGGAACGTGAAGTGCGAAACGAGGACGAAAAGATGGGAAACGCAATCCGCAAAAAAGCCTTTTTGCTTCGTCAGCTGAATGGTTTGCATGTTGGACTGGAAAACTATGAACGACTCAAAAAGCTGTTGCTGCGCAAATAATTCATGCGGGGTGGTGCTCAAAGAATGTTAACAGAGATGAAAAGTCAAATAGACAAATTAAAAAAGTACAAGCCCCTGCTCATACGTTTGGTACAGCGTGACTTAAAGGTTAAATACCGCCGATCGGTTTTGGGCTATTTATGGAGCCTGCTCAATCCTCTGCTGATGATGGTGGTTATGTCCGTTGTCTTTTCTTATATGTTCCGATTTAATATCCCCAATTACCCGATTTATCTCATCACCGGACAAATCATGTTTACGTTTTTTTCGGAATCCACAAACATGGCGATGGGCTCGATTATCGGGAATGTATCGTTGATTAAAAAAGTATATGTACCCAAGTATATTTTTCCGATTTCGCGGGTGCTGTCCAGCTTTGTAACGCTGCTGTTTTCTTTGGCGGCAGTCGTGATTGTCATGCTTGTGACCAAAACACCGGTGACTCCAGTCATTTTGCTTTTTCCCATTCCATTGGCGTATGTACTGGCTTTTTCCATGGGCGTGGGTCTGATTTTGTCCGTATTAGCGGTATATTTTCGGGATACAACACATTTATACGGGGTATTGACGACCGCTTGGATGTATCTGACCCCCATCTTTTATCCAATCGAAAGCATACCCGAAAAGGTTCAGCCGCTGATTCGGCTCAATCCATTGTTTCAGTTTATCGATTGTTTTCGGCAAATTGTACTGTATGGGCAGGTTCCCACCCTGCAAAATACCGTGATCAGCTGTCTTTGGTGTTTGATTGCATTGGCGGTGGGCACTTGGCTGTTCCGGAAACGCCAATCGAACTTTATCTTGCATATTTAAATCACATAGCATCGGAAGGAGGTACGTGCTTTTGAGTGAGCAGCAGGAAGATCATATTGTAGAAGTACGCAACGTATCGATGCGTTTTAATTTGTCCAAGGAGAAAGTGGACAACTTAAAAGAATATGTCGTAAAATTTTTAAAACATCAATTATTATTTGATGAATTTTATGCTCTGCGCAACGTAAGCTTTTCTGTAAAACGCGGAGAGCCGTTCGCCATTATCGGTGAAAACGGCTGTGGGAAGAGCACTTTGCTGAAAGTGATTTCCGGTATTTTTTATCCAACCGAAGGAAGCGTACACGTTCATGGAAGTGTAGCGCCGCTGATTGAGCTGGGCGCTGGATTTGATATGGATTTGACGGCGCGGGAAAATATTTTTCTCAATGGAGCGGTTTTAGGATACGATACCGCATTTATGGAAGAAAAATTTGATGAAATCATGGACTTTGCGGAATTGTGGGACTTTATCGATGTGCCGGTCAAAAACTTTTCATCCGGTATGGTGGCACGTCTTGGATTTTCCATTGCAACGGTTGTTGTGCCCGATATTTTAATTGTAGATGAAATTTTATCCGTAGGAGACTTCATGTTTCAGCAAAAGTGTGAGCGCAAAATGCAGGAAATGATTGAACAAGGCGCGACTCTCATTTTTGTTTCCCATTCGTCCGATCAAGTCAAAAAACTTTGCAAAAAAGCAATTTGGCTTAAGCACGGTGTGGTGCAGATGATTGGTGATGCCACCGAAGTCAGCGACGCTTATATTCATGATATGGAAACCGGCGGACACGGGCTTGTTTCCCAGAGTGAAGCCGAGCAATCGGCAGAAAAGCAAGATCAGCCGCAAAAAGATGCGGAACCGGAAAAAAATCCTCCCCGCAAAACGTTTGAATTTCTCACTGTTTTGCGGGCGCTTGCGATTGCTCTGATTGTTTGGGATCATCTTGGTCCGTTCCGAAATCCGGAGTGGCTTCCCGGACAGTTAATCGAAAAAATAATTAACCGCCCGCTTGGAATCATCCAATCGTTTGGAGCACTGGGCGTTATTTTATTTTTCTTAAGCAGTGGATTTTTGTTGGCGCACGGTACAGAACGAGGAAACCGCAGAACATTTGCGGTCAAACGAATACTCAAAATTTATCCGCCGCTGATCGTATCGTTTGCCAGTTTTTATTTGGTACAGAACTTGGTCACGCTTATAACGGGTTCAGCCAACTATTGGTCTGATTTTACTGCAAAACAGTGGGTATTGGGCGGTACTCTGCTCAACTATTTCTATGGAATTCCGGATGTCATTAATGGCACAACTTGGTTTTTGTTTCCGACGCTGATCTTTTATTTTTTGGGATTTTTGCTGTACCCGTGGATTGCAAAACGTCCGCGTGCATGCGTGATTGCGATGGAAACTTTTTTACTTGCGTGCTATGCCGCATCAGCATTGTTACAGCTTCCAACGGCGCTTGCTGAAATTACAAAGATGTCGTGGTATCTTGTGTTCCCAATCTTTGGAATGCTTCTTTATTATCTTTGGAATAACCAAATGGGGTTCCCATCTTTTCTAATTTTGGGCGGAATTAATTATGGTTTCATGATCAAGGGAATTCGGATGTTTAACCCCGCGTATTATGAAACTCTGCCTTATGCGGTCTCATTTGCCTATGCGTTTATGCTGTTCAGCATCGCGTTGTTATTGAATGATAAAATTAAACATTACCGGGCAGTGGGTTATCTATCCAAGATTAGTTATTCCGTTTATGTGACCCATATGACGTATGGCAGTTTCATGCTTACGCTTTTGACCCCGCGAATCGGGTTTACAGGTGCTTTTGTTTTGACCATTTTGTTCGCTGTTTTGATAGCCGCGGCGCATTATCGGGCGGTGGAAAAACCAATTGCCCGAATGCTCAGGCGTTATTTTGCATAATCGTAATACGGAGGAAGCGACATGTCCA
>CALLQM010000292.1 GCA_938014855.1 uncultured Clostridia bacterium
GGGAAGTCTCCAGTTCCTGCCAGAGCCGGCGGGCCTGTTCTAGATCGCCCTGCGCGATCACGGCGCCGTTGAGCGCACCCACCGAAGTCCCAGTAACCATGGAAAGATCCACATCCAGTTCGGTGAGCGCCTGCCAGACCCCAATTTCATACGCTCCCCGGCTTCCGCCGCCGGAAAGCACCAGCGCTGTTTTCATCCGCATCCCGCCTTTCTGTGGTTAGTATATCAGAAATCCAGGGAATTTGTCAGAGAATGGCAGATTATTTTGCCTAAAGAGGAGATTTGTGTGCTTTTTCTTTCTGGAAAGGACATTGACTTGACAGGACAGCTATTTTATAATGGAAAGAAAAGTTGTGCATTCTGCACCAAGACGAGGGGATAAAATCTCCGATAAAAGGAAAAGGAACTCAAAACATGGATTGTAAACAGCAAAAGAAGTCCACATTTTTAGTGGAAGTACAGTTTCAGCAAAATAGCACCTGGCAGGGAACCATTCATTGGCTGGAGGAAAAAAAGACCCAGCATTTTCGCAGTTCGCTTGAGATGATGAAGCTGATGGAGGACGCTTTAAGCGATGGAAAAGAACCAGTTTTTATTCCCGCGGAGTTCGGGTCGGCACGCTCCTGCGGCACTTGTAAAAAAGAGGGTAATATGCTAAAATAAGGTCGAAATCCAAAAGGAAATGAGGGGTCGGTATGGTATCCTGCCCAAAATGCGGACGGCCTGTCAGCGGCCGCGCCCGAAGCTGCGGGTACTGCGGGGAATCGCTGGTAAGTGAATATTTTAGCCGCACCCCCGAAGAAGAGGCGGCGCCCATCCAGGTTACCGCTGGTGCGATCGCATCGCTGGTGCTGGGGGTACTCGGTTCGCTTTCTTTATTAGCGGCGCTGGTGTTTCGCCTTCTGCCGCTGTTTGGCTTTGGAAACGCGCCGCAGACCGACACCCGCTGGTGGGGCATCACCTTACTTATGACGGTTCTGCCGGTCATTTATTTAATGATGCAGATTACTCTGCGCGGGGAGCGGCTGTCGTTGGTCCCGGATTCGATTTCGCTGTTTTGCGCCGTCACAATCTTATCGATGACCATTCAGCTTTATCTTCTGCAGGGCATCACACCGTTTCACGGACCGCATGCCATTCCATACCTGCTGACGCTGGGATGCATTTTAGTCGCGGTTGCCAGCATCGTCGGTATTTTGACGTTTCGTAAACATGCATAAAACAAGCCGCACAGGGAAAACCTGTGCGGCTTTCGTATTTTTGTCAAATCGGTTGTGAAAGCGCGGCAGGTGTGGCATAATATTCTAATAGGAAACTAGGAAAAGAGCGAAGACAAACCATGTTATCATTTATAAAAGAAACGCAGACCATCTGGGAGCGGCTGGCCAAGACTGAAAAACCAATCGTGCTGTATGGCATGGGGCTGGGCGCAGAAAAAATTCTGGATGTGTTTGCAGAGTTCGGCATTTCTGCCGCGGATCTGTTTGCAAGCGACGATTTTGTCCGCGGGCAGTTGTTTCGAGGGAAAAGAGTCAAAACCCTTGCCGAGATCGAAGAAACCTACTCCGACTTTATCATCGTCGTGGCATTTGCCTTTTGGCAGGAGGAACTGCTGGAACGCATCGAGCAGCTCGGAGAGCGCCACGAACTTTATGCGCCGCATGTACCGGTGATCGGCAGAGGAATTATAGATTTTGCATATCTTACGCAGTATGAGCCCCTCATCCGCGGGGCCTATGAGCAAATGGCGGATGAATGGAGCCGCAACGTTTATGCCGCAGTTTGGAACTACCGGCTCAGCGGAAAAATTTCGTATATCCGCGACGTGACCACCCCTAAAGAGGACGCATACACGCTCATCTGGCCGGGCAGGGATGATGTCTATCTGGATCTGGGCGCCTACGATGGGGACACCGTCCGCGAAGTAATGGGGCAGGCGGGCGGGCCGCTTCAAAAAATAATAGCGCTGGAACCGGACCCAAAAAACTTCCGCAAGCTGACGACGTTTGCCGAAAACTATCCGGGGGATTTAACCTGCATCAACGCCGGTATCTACGACCGCGATACGATTTTAACGTTTGCGAACAAAGCGGGGCGGCACTCGGCCGTTTCCCGCGACGGCGCCGGCATCCAAGTGCCCATGCGCTCGATCGACAGCATCATGGGAAAGCAGCCCGTTTCCATCATCAAAATGGATGTCGAAGGGGAGGAGCGGCTGGCACTGGAGGGCGCAAAGACCGTCCTTCTGCGGGACTGTCCGCGGCTGATTGTGTCGGCATACCACCGCAACGAGGATCTATTTACCCTACCGCTGCAAATTTATAAGAGCAACCCCGCGTACCGCATCTACCTGCGGCAGCACCCGTACATTCCCGCGTGGGACAACACGATCTACGCGGTGAAAGAAGGTTTTTGATGAATCCATTTCCGTATTCGGATGACAATAAACGTTACCAGACTTACAGTTATTATCTAAGGCATCGGTTCGGCTCCAAAGTATCCCGCATCAGCTTAAATGCCGGGATGTCCTGCCCGAATCTGGACGGGACCAAGGGCACCGGCGGCTGTTCTTACTGTTCCCCCAGTGGAAGCGGAGATTTCGGCGGGAGGCCTAGTCAGCCGATCGCCGTGCAGTTTGCCGATGTCGCCCGGCGGATGGCAGAAAAATGGGATACCCGCAAGCACATCGCCTATTTTCAGGCGCGCACCAACACCTATGCGCCGGTGGAGCGCCTGCGTGCGCTCTACGAGGAAGCGCTCGCTTGTCCGGGAGTGGTAGGGCTTTCGATCGCGACCCGCCCCGACTGCCTGCCGGAGGACGTCTGCGACCTGTTGGGCGCCCTTGCCAAAAGAACCTATCTAACGGTGGAACTGGGGCTGCAGAGCATCTGGGACGAAACCGGACGGCGCATCAACCGCTGCCACACCTATGAGGAGTTTTTGCAGGGGTATGAAAAACTGCGCAGCCGCGGTGTGCTCGTCGGCGTGCACATCATCAACGGTCTGCCCGGCGAAACGCCGGAAATGATGCTGGCAACCGCTTCGGAACTGGCAAAACTTGATTTGCACTTAATTAAAATCCATCTGCTGCACGTCCTTAAAGGAACCCGTCTGGCGCAGGACTATGCACAGGGGAAATTTGCCCTGCTCTCCAAAGAGGAATACGTGCAGGTGGTGTGCAATCAGCTCGAGCAGTTCCCACCGGAATTTATTTTAGGAAGGATCACCGGGGACGGTGCGCCCGACCTATTGATCGGGCCGGACTGGAGCTTAAAAAAGCTCTGCGTCCTCAACGCGGTCGATCAGGAATTTGTGCGTCGGAACAGCTGGCAGGGAAAACTTTTTCGCAAAACCGGATGCCAAAACGGAGAGTAAGGGCTGATGGCCGCCTTACTTTTCCAAAGTCTAACAGGAATCGAAAACGGGTTATGGAGAAAATTTCGTTTTAGACGGAGGGCAATGATATGGAGATTACATTGCGATTTGCAGATGCAAAAAAAGACGCGGCCAATATCCTTGCAATTTATGCACCCTATGTTCTGAATACAACCATCACATTTGAATACGAGGTACCCACAATCGAGGCTTTTCGACAGCGGATGGAGGGAATTATGGTGAAATTCCCTTGGCTGGTATGCGAAATCGGCGGGGAAGTGGCCGGCTACGCTTATGCAAATAAGCAGTTTGAGCGGGCGGCTTACGGCTGGAACGCAGAGCTTTCCGTTTATGTTGCGCC
>CALLQM010000293.1 GCA_938014855.1 uncultured Clostridia bacterium
GCTTGATGCAGAACAAAGCAGAAAATTACGCTTAGTCCAGCGCAGAACAGAGAAAGCACCAGCACCCGAACCACACTGGCCGCGCCCATCTCGGGAATGCCGATCACGCGGAATACGGTGGGTGTGATCCCAAAGGCGTGTGCAACTTCCAAGGCGACCACCGCGGCCACCGCGCACGGAACCAGGGCGGCATAGTACATGATGCCGACGCTGATGAGTTCCATTGCAAAAATCGTCGCAGTCACCGGAGTTCCGAACAAGGCAGAAAAAGCGGCGCTCATGCCGCACATAATCATGATATTTTTTGATTTTTCATCGTCCAGCCGCAAAAATTTTCCCAGCACATTTCCGATACTGCCGCCGATCTGAAGGACCGCTCCCTCGCGTCCGGCAGAACCGCCGAACAAGTGCGTCAAAACGGTGGACACAAAAATAAGCGGCGCCATTTTGGCGGGCAGTTCTTCGGAAGTACGAACCGCTTCAATGACGAAATCGGTTCCGCGCGGCTCTTTCACATTGCTGATTCGATATAGAAATACGATCAACAGACCTGCCAGCGGCAGCAGCCAGAGCGTCCAGCTATGCGCCACACGATATTCTGTGGCAAACTGGAGGGCAAGAGCAAAAAGGCTTCCGACCAAACCGATTAGGCCGCCTGTCAAAACCGCGACAAACAGCCACTTAAAAAAGGCCAGCAGGTTTTCATAGACCGGCTGAGCGAGTTGGTAAGGTTTTTTTGTCTGACTCAAAATACACATCTCCTGATTTGGTGTTCGTCTTCTATTCTATCACAATTTGCCGAAATAGGACAGAAAAATGCATAAATAACAAAGTAAAATTTTAGAAGCATTTGATAAAAAACTCGGGAAAACCAAATTTGGTTGCATTTAGTGCATTGGTGGCATTTTTACTGACATGGTCGGATATTTCTGCGATTGTGGCGGAGAGTTCTTCAATCGAACTTGCCTGCTCGGTTGCACCCTGAGACAATGCCTGTGCTCCGGTGGAAACCTGCTCGGAACCGCTGAACACTTGATCGGCGCTTTGATTAATATCTGCAACAATATCGTTTAGATTGGAAACAATCAAAGTCAATGCATCCTTAATTTCTACAAAGTCGCCCTCATATGTCGCATTGATGCTGACATCAAGATTTTTAACAGAAAGCTGTTTTAAGATATGTGAAATCTCGCGAGTAATTGTTTTTAGTACATTAGCGGTTTGATTGAAAGTTTCCGCTAAAACGCCAATTTCATCGTTTGATTTAGCTTCAATTGCAATATCCAAATTGCCGTGTGAAATGTCTTTTGCCGCTTGTACGATTTTTTCAATTGGCTTAAGGTTTTTACCAATTGTTACCGCCGTTACTATTACAATCACGACCAATGCAATAATCGTAATCACTGTAAGTAAAATCGCCATATGGATTGAATCTTGCATAACATCCATTTTGGACACCTGCGTCTCTGCCTGCCATATGGAATCACCCGCTTTAATCGGATAATAAAATTCGTAATTTTCTACGCCCTTATAGTTCGCAATTAAATAATGGAACGGCTCCCCTTTTTGGAAAAGGTTTTGAATTTCTTGATACTCCGCTTGGTTTTGATAAAATTGGGCATAATCTGCCCCTACATTATCATTACTTTTGCTGTCATATACAAGCGTTCCTTTATCGGACAAAACGCAGGCGCTCATGCTTGAAAATTTTTCACTTTTGGAATCGATTCTATTAAAGTATTCCACATTGATATCGGCAACTACTACACCTTTCATTACCCCATTGATAATGATTGGGGTGGATGCCGTAATCATTGTTACTCCTTCGTATTCATAAGGATCCGTAAAAATCAGTTTCTTTGCCTCAACTGCTCTCGCATAGTACGATTGTTGGGCATATTCCGCATAATTTCCAAAATTAGATAAACCGTTTACGCTTGCGTAAATTGTAAAGCTTTCCAAATCATTTTTAAATGCGAATGGTTCAAACAATACTCCTACACCAATTATATCCGGGTCTGTTTCAACAGTGCTTTGCGCAGTGCTGATGATATAATTTTCCATTTCGCGCTGTTGCTGATTAAGCTGCAAGCTAGGGTTAATAGCACTCTGATAAGTCTTTTGTGCCGGCATGGCATCTAAATCATCATTTTCAGCGGCTTGCTCTTCTGGCTGCGCCGCCTCTTCCTCATTCACTGTTTCCATTGGCTGTGCGGAAGCATTGGAGGTCATTTGGGTTTTGAGCGACTTGGTAAGATACGAACTAATGTTTTCGGAAGTCAACTGGGCCGAATTAAGAACTTCCTGAATTTGAACACCGTTTGATTTTGCAACTGCATCAAGTTCATCAAATACTACCTTCTTCATTTCCATGTTTGAGGTAAACACAGCGAGAAGAATAAATGACAAAAATGCAAATATCAGCAAAATGCTGATATTACGTGTGATCTTAGTTGATAACTTTGCCTTTCTGAACATAGACAATCTCCTTAAAAAATAAAATTTTTATTCATACTAAAACGCTCAATATATTAACATTTTCTTACAATAATATCACTATTCTATTAACTTTTTTATGCTTTGTAAAGCGTAAAATACCATTATTGGCTGTTTTCGACAAAATTCGGCATTATTCTTAATAAAAAATAGTTTCATGAATTCTTTCCTGTATTTTTTAACTGTAAAAATTTACCTTGCATTTTTATTGTCATATGTTTTTTAACATGGCTTATCAACTATTTTTATATGAATATAATAAATTACTGCTAAACCAAATATCTTTTAATTAATTTAACAGATATTTAAATCTTTTTGATTATTTTGTTTTATACGCAAAAATATTCCCGATGACTGTGGAGGCAGTCATCGGGATTTTTAAATTTGTAAGGATTGATTATTTAGAAGCTTTTTTGAAAGCAACTGCGCCAGCAGCAGCCAAAGAAGCAATAGCAGCTACAACAGCAGCGCCAACCATGTCAGAAGAACCGGTGTTCGGGATAGCTTTGCTATCGGTAGAATCAGAAACTTCTTCAGTCTCTTCGGTCTCTTCAACCTCTTCTACTTCTTCAACTTCTTCAACAACAGTGGTGTCGAGTTCAACATCAGAAATAACATAGGTTCCGAGTGTACGGGTTTTGATGGTCCAGCCTTCGATCTCGGTGGTGCCGTCGTTTTCATCAGAATAGGTGAAACGATCGGTAACATCGGTCAGGTTGCCGTCAGCATCTTTTTCGTAGATGAAGCAATCTTCCGGGTTCGGAGTATAGTCATCATCTTCATCCCACGGAATACCCAAGGTCAGGGTTGCACGGGAAGTGGAAGGAACGGTCGGGTTGCCAACGAAGTCATAGAACCAAACATCAGCGTTTACCGGATCAGCATAGTTTGCATAGATCTCGGAATCAGCTTTGGTCTGCAGACGAGCATAGAATTTGCCAGCATCGTCGTTGCCTTCGAAGTACAGAGCTGCACGATCGTCGCCCCAAATGAGGGAGCTTTCTTCGTTGTCAGCAGGATCGCAGTATACGCCTTCGCCAGTGTCAGC
>CALLQM010000294.1 GCA_938014855.1 uncultured Clostridia bacterium
AAATGCTATGGCGCCAACGACGTTATGGAAGGCGTTGCAATCATGAAGCACGAGAAAGTGGACGTTTCCATCACCGGTAACTCCACCAACCCCACTCGTTTCCAGCATCTCGTTGCCGGACCTTATAAGAAATGGTCTTATGAAAACGACGTAAAATATTTCTCGGTTGCTTCCGGCGGCGGCACAGGCCGCACCCTGCATCCGGATAATATGGCTGCCGGCCCGGCTTCCTATGGTCTGACCGACTCGATGGGCAGAATGCATGGCGACGCTCAGTTCGCCGGTTCATCTTCTGTTCCTGCGCACGTTGAAATGATGGGTCTCATCGGCATGGGTAACAACCCGATGGTCGGTGCCACCGTTGCATGTGCAGTTGCTGTGGAAGAAGCTCTCAAATAATCGGTACTTTTTTTAAAAAGTTTGGGGCTGCCTCCTGAGAGGCAGCCCCATTTTGTTTGTGTATGGCTGGTGTATGTTTGGTGTGATGATTGTGTTTATTTCGACTGCAAGCCTCCAATCACAAAAAACTGCTTTGATTTTTGAAAAAAAAGCGTTATAATACTAGATAGTTCATCTCCCTTTTTTTTACAATTTAATCGTTGCAAGTTTTACAGCAATATGGAAATCAACAGCATTTCCAATAGGCGCACATAGATGGGCTCCAGGTCTTCCACAGGAAGCGGATTGGTGCCGTGTCCGATTTCAATAGTAAAAGCCGGACGGCGCAGATGCTCGATGAACCAGTCCTTGAATCCTCCGTGTGATGCGATCTGATCAGGATCTGCAAGCTTGTAGCCTGACGCAGATGCCAGCACTTGAGCCATCAGCTGAGAACGTGCGGGCGTATGTTTGCCGTATCGGTAATAAATTTCACCCCCTTGTGAATGAAATGCATACGCTTGGCGCAGTTCAAACGCTGTACAAAAACTGCACAGTGCGCGCGTTTCCGGTTCGCTGTTGGCGACCGAACCACCATAGCGTGTGGGACCGGGCGACGTGTAACCCGCGTCGCGTTCGAGTTGCTTGAGTGTTTCAAAACCAGCATCAAAATTGTGGTTTAAGTCGATTCCGCGGGCGTTTGCCTGCCAATGCAGGGTATCGCCGTCGCATGCTTTTTCAACGAAGTCCGCCAAGTGGCGGGCGGAATCTGCTCCGTTAACGGAAATTTCGACCCCGTCCGGGTTTAGACAGGGGATTACAATCATTGACCGGTTATCCAGCGTTCTTCCAATATCGATTTCTGCTAGAGGTGCACCGGTCTCCATTGCGCAAAGAACATCCTCAATAAACCGAAAAAGCAGGAGGGTAGTGAGCCATTCCATTCCATGAACGCCGCCCACATAAAGCGTACCCTTGTAAAGGTCGCCGATTCCCAATGCGTAAATGCTGCGTCCTAACACCGATTTTCCAATCGGAAACGCATGCAGTGACGGAAAGCGTTCCCCCAGTTCGCACACCGCTTTGCGTATTGTTTCATAGCATGGCGGCTTTGTATAAAACCCGTCAAACATTTGCTTCACCTCTACGGAAGTTTATGTTTTGGAAAGCTTGGAATATACGCAATTTCTTTTGTCCGTTTTGCAGGACGCTTTTTTTCAGCGGCTGTAAAGCGGCAGCATCATGTTTAGGAGGTTATTTTGTTGTCTCATTTTGAAAAAAAATTACAATCCGAACTGCTTTATGAAGGCAAAATCATCAATCTCAGACGCGATCAGGTAGAATTAGAGGACGGGCGCATTACATCCCGCGAAGTTGTGGAACATAACGGAGGCGTCGCTGTGCTCGCAGTGGACAAGGATGACCAGATCTTGTTTGTATCCCAATTCCGTTACCCGTTCCAAACCGTGCTTTTGGAACTTCCCGCCGGAAAACTGGAAAAAGGAGAAGACCCGGCAGAATGCGGACGCCGCGAATTATTGGAAGAATGCGGCTGTCACGCCAAGGTTTTTAAACCTTTGGCAGAACTTTATCCCACCTGCGCGTACGATACTGAAATTATCCGTGTTTTTTATGCCACGGATTTAACACAGGGAAGTCAAAATCTTGACCCAGGCGAATTTTTAACAGTTGAGAAAATCCCGATTGACAAAGCAGTGGAGCTGGTGCTTACGGGCAAAATTCCCGACGCCAAAACACAGCTTGGCATTCTTAAATATAAAGCATTGCGCGATGCGGGACGCATTTAACGTGCGTACCCGCCATTTTCTCTAAGAAAGGAACCTTTACATATGGACAAACCTTCACTGATATCCTATTTCAATGAAATGGCAGACCAATGGGATGCTCAAAATCCGCTGAATGCCGGAAAACTGCGTTGTTTTACCGAACTTTGTGAACTCAAACAAGACGCGCGTATTCTCGACATTGCCAGCGGAACCGGAAATTTGGAACCGTTTTTGCTGGAAAAACAGCCCTCCCGGATTCTTGCCGTTGATTTTTCGCCGGAAATGATCCGCATCGCAAACGAAAAATGCAGCGATCCCCGTGTAGAATTCCGCTGTGCGGACATCATGGAAATTGGAGGCGAAGAATTCGACTGCGCCATTATCTGCGGCGCATTCCCGCTGTTTGAAAACCGCGGCAGCATCATCCGCCAGCTTCATCATCTGCTTGCTCCGGGCGGGCGCGCAATCATCTGCCATCCGCTTGGTCGAAGCACAATCAATTCCAATCATGTCGCCAACTCGATGCAGCTGACCATGCCGCTGCCTGCCGCAAAAACGCTCACCATCTCGCTGAGCCCTTATTTTGACGTAGATACTCAGGTGGATACCTCCGAAATGTACGTGGTGAGCGGCATCCGTCTGCCTCTTTAAAAAAATTTGGAAAATAGTTCCACGCCAAGGAATGTTTTAAAACCGACTTGACTGCATACAATAAGTGCGAAATAAAGCATTTTTATTTCACTCAGCCTTGGCTTTAGTATATAGTGAAAGGAAGAATCCTATGAAAGCGTTTACGACTTTAGTTTTGACGCTCGCTTTAGTGACCGGAATGGTCGGTTGTACGAGAACAGGCGATAAAGGCGCTTCTGGCGCATCCACTTTGCCGCCGACATCTGTAACGTCCGAACCATCCATGGCCGCATCTTCTGAACCACGTCCGATGTCGGAAATGGAAGAAGAACTTGAGGATACTGCCTCTGATGTTGCTAGCGCAGTAAAACCAACCATGAGCACCGATTTTAATAAAATCGGTGCTCTTAGTGCAACTCAGGTAAAATGGGGTCCGGGCATTCAGCGGGACGCTGAAACCAACCGAACCACAGCAGCCGAAGGTTTGCAGAATACTTACGGGGCATACAGCGCCTATTTTATTGCTCCGAAAGACAGCGGTAAATTCTATCTGACCTTTGATGAAGGTTATGAAAACGGATACACACCGCAGATTTTAGATGTTTTAAAAGAAAAGGACGTAAGTGCCGTCTTTTTTGTTACTCTGCCATTTGTCAAATCGGAGCCTGAACTGATTCAGCGTATGATTGACGAAGGGCACATCGTGGGCAACCACACCAGCCATCATTGGAACCCCACACAGAAATCTCTTGATGAAGCCAAAGCGGACATTCAGGAACTGCACGATTACTTGCTGGATGAATATGATTATGAAATGACGCTCTACCGTCCGCCCGAAGGTGCATTCAGCGAACAGACGCTTGCCATGGTTCAGCAGATGGGATACACCACGGTGCTTTGGAGTTTCGCCTATGCCGACTGGGACCCGGACAATCAAGTCGGAGAACCGGAAGCGTTAGACCGCACAACTAAGTTTATCCATGATGGTGCGATTTATTTACTGCACGCAGTCAGCAAAGACAACGCCAATATTTTAGGACAGCTGATTGACGAGATACGTGTACAAGATTTGGAAGTTTCAAAATTCGATTTACCGTTTGTTCCCGCCGACAACCAGCCATAAAAAATAAAACCCCCTGTCCAAGTTGGACAGGGTGTTTTTCTTTTATTTTTTAATTCGTGAAATGTATTTGATGCTGTAAAGCGTGTATTTATCCTGATAGTTGTCCGATTGTCCCTTATGCAGTTTGTGTACATAATCATGACGGTCGATAACATCCTGCTCACTGTCATACGTAAGCACAGATACGCCGATATTCGAGCAATGATCCGCAATCCGCTCCATATCCGACAGAGTCTCGACAAACGGGAACGCGGCATATACGGTACATTTGCCTTTGCGCAGACGCTCGATGTGGCGGTCTTTTAAAGATTGTTCCATTAAGTCGACCACTTCTTCGAGCGGCTCGATGTTGCCCGCCGCTACAAAATTACGGGTTTTAAATGCATCAATGGCAAGATCCATAATTTCAATTACCGCTTCACTGATTGCATTCATCTGTTCGGCCGCTTTTTTGGAAAAATCAGACTTGCATTTTTTCAGTTTTTTCGCGCTTTCCGCCACATTCAGTGCATGGTCGGCGATTCGTTCAAATTCCCCGCAGGTGCGGAGCAGATGAGAAACCGAGCGGTTATCGGATTCGGACAGTTCGCGGTGTGAAAGCTTGAGCAGATAGCTTTCCACCATGTTTTCCAAATTATCGACTTCATCTTCATACTGCCCGACAAGCTCAAACCCTTTTGAGTCGTAATTCCGCATGAGCTCAACGGCATTGATAAAGTTTGTACGCGCCAGTTCGCCCATACGGATGACTGCTTCACGCGTATGCTCGATTGCAAGACCGGGGGAAACCAGCAGACGTTCATCCAGCACCATCGGGGAAATACCGGTTCCATCCGATTCCACCTCTTGGTCTTTGACAATGGTGCAGGCAATTTTTTCAAGCAGACCGGCAAGCGGAATGAATAACAGCGTCACACCGACATTAAATACCGTATGGAAGTTTGCAATTCCGCCTTTATCAATTGGCAGATTCCAAAACGGAAGCGGATGCATCGCCTGTATCGCATATCCGGCAACAAAAAAGAGGATGGTTCCCATGATATTAAACGTTGCATGAATACAAGCAGAACGTTTTCCGTTTTTGGAAGCACCGATGGATGCCAAAATCGGGGTAATACAGGTTCCGATGTTTTGTCCCATGATAATTGGGAACGCCATCGCAAAGGTGATCTGTCCGGTGGTTGTGAGTGCCTGCAGGATACCGACCGACGCGGACGAGGATTGGATTACTGCCGTCACCACAGCGCCCACAAGGACGCCCAAAAGCGGCATATTCGCAAACGCAGTGAATGCGACGCTGAATGCCGGGGAGCCTGCCAGCGGCTTTACAGCCGCCTCCATGGTGAACATTCCGGTGAACAGGATACCAAAGCCCAATAAAATTTGTCCGGTTTCGTGTTTTCGATCGCTTTTCGAAGACAGAAACAAAAGAACACCGATGATGAGAGCAAGCGACGCTAAAGTCGCCGGCTTAAGAAATTTCATAAAAAATGAGGTCGATTCGGAACCGCTTAAACGCAGAATATGCGCCGTAATCGTGGTACCGATATTTGCGCCCATAATCACGCCGATTGCATTGCGCAGTTTTAATACTTTTGCATTGACCAATCCAACAACGATGACCGTTGTTGCAGACGAGGACTGGATTGCCGCAGTCACAAACGCGCCCAAAAGCACGCCTTTCACCACGGTATCGGTCAATTTTTCCAATGTTTTTTCAAGTCTTCCTCCGGACGCACGTTCCAGTCCGGTTCCCAGTAGTGACATTCCGTAGAGAAACAGCGCTAGACCGCCGAACATTTTGATTACCTCAAATACACTCACTAAATCAACACCACTCACTAATTTTACATATTTTATATTCTCTCTTTACTAACGGTTTTTATTATACTTGACACGGAAAGCTTTGTATAGTAGATGGCGCATGATTTGTTGAAATTAGACGGTTTTAATCGAAAAAAAGGGCAGTCGGATGGTTCTTCCGACTGCCCTTTTTACACAAATTTTACAGAACGTCCGATTTATTCTTCCGAGGTGCTTGTTTGGGAAACATCTTCGCTGTTTTGATCGGCTGTATTTTCATTATCAGACTCTTTTATTTCGTTTTCGCTGTTTGGTTCTTGATTTTCCGAACCTTCCTGCTCGGATGGTTCTGCTTCTTCGTCCTCGTCGTCTTCTTTTGGAGCACGAGCAAGCGCTACGACACGATTGTCTTCCGCGATACGCATGACGCGTACGCCGCCGCCGTAACGGGACTGAACTGCAATTTCCTCAACCGGAATACGGATGATGATTCCGCCATCGGAAATCATGATGATATCGTCGTCTTCGTCCACCATCTTCACGCCGGCAACCGGACCGTTTTTGTCGGTATAGTAGTTGCGCAGACCTTTACCGCCGCGGCTTTGTGCGCGGTACTGGTCGAGTTCACTGCGGCGTCCCAATCCGCTTTCCGAAACGGTCAGAACCGTTGCTCCTTCACGCACACAAGCCAAGTCGACAACCTGGTCGCCTTCATCCAGCGTAATGGATTTTACGCCGCGTGCAGTACGCGAAAGCGGACGCGCATCCTGTTCCGAAAACCGGATTGCCATACCGTTTTTGGTAGCAACGATCAGCTCGCTGTTGCCGTCTGTTTGACGCACCCAAGCCAGCTCGTCATCTTCATCCAGCCCGATGGCGATGAGTCCCATCCGGCGGACGTTGCGATAAGCGGTCAATTCGGTGCGCTTGATGATGCCGTTTCGAGTCAGCATCACCAAATAATGCTCATCATCGTAGGAGGACACTTTGATCATCGACGTGATCTTTTCGTCCTGATCGATCTGAAGCAGGTTTACAATATTCGTACCGCGGGATGTACGCGAACCTTCCGAAATCTCGTAGCTCTTCAGGCGGAAACAGCGGCCTTTTGTGGTAAAGAACATGATGTAATCATGCGTGGAACAGATAAACAGTTCCTCCACAAAGTCCTCTTCACGCTGTGTCATGCCGGAAACGCCGCGTCCGCCGCGTCTCTGTGCCTTATAGACATCCAGAGGCTGACGTTTAATATAACCGTAATGGGTGAGTGTGATGACGCAGTCCTGCACAGGAATGAGGTCTTCAATGTCCACTTCACCACTGACCGCAACAATCTCTGTGCGGCGTTCATCGTTAAATTTGCGTTTGATTTCATTGAGTTCGGTTTGAACAATTTCCATGATTTTGCCGTAATCGCTAAGAATCGCCTCGTATTCTGCCACTCGTTTGAGAATATCTGCCAATTCGTTCTCGATTTTGATGCGTTCCAAACCGGATAACTGTCCAAGACGCATCGCAACAATTGCGGACGCCTGTATTTCTGTAATGCCAAACCGCTCCATCAAGTTGACTTTCGCCTGCGGCTGGTCTTTTGAATGGCGGATAATCGAGATGACCTCATCCGTATTGTCACAAACGAGCTTGAGTCCTTCCAGAATGTGTTCGCGTTCGCGCGCCTTACGCAAGTCATACTGCGTTCTGCGCGTAATGATCTCGCCCTGGAAATCGATGTAGTGGCTGAGCATCTCTTTCAGGCTCATGACCTTGGGAACACCGTCTACAAGCGCAAGCATGATGACGCCGACGGTATCCTGAAGCTGACTGAACGAGTACAGCTGGTTGAGCACGACCTGCGCATTTGCATCGCGTTTGAGCTCGATTACAATGCGCATACCGTCGCGGTCGGATTCATCGCGCAGATCGGAAATCTGATCGATTCGTTTATCCTTGACCAGATTGGCAATGTTTTCAATCAATCTGGACTTATTGACCATATAAGGGATTTCAGTCACGACAATGCGCTCACGTCCGTTGGACTTCGTTTCAATATCGGCACGTGCACGGAGAGTCAGGCGGGCGCGTCCGGTCGCATAGGCGGCGCGCAGGGCGCTTCTGCCCATGATGATGCCGCCGGTAGGGAAGTCCGGCCCTTTGATGAACTGCATCAGATCATCCAAGTCTGCCTCGGGGTTATCAATTAAATAATTGACCGCATCGATGACCTCGCCCAAATTATGCGGCGGGATATTGGTCGCCATACCAACCGCGATACCGGTGGAACCATTGACCAGCAGATTGGGGTAACGGCTGGGCAGTACGCCCGGCTCTTTCAGACGGTCGTCATAGTTGGACATGTAGTCCACGGTATCTCTTTCAATATCCGTGAGCATCGACAGCGAAATCTTGCTCATGCGGCTTTCTGTATAACGATAGGCCGCCGCGGGGTCACCGTCGATGGAACCGAAGTTTCCATGACCGTCAACCAGCGGATACCGCATCGAGAAATCCTGCGCCAAACGCACCATTGCGTCATAAACCGACGAGTCACCATGCGGATGGTAACGTCCCAGCACAGAACCGACCGTATCTGCGCATTTGCGGTAAGCTTTATCGGGGGTCAGCCCGTTTTCATGCAACGTATATAGGATACGCCGATGGACCGGTTTCAGTCCATCCCGCACGTCTGGAAGCGCGCGGCTGACAATGACCGACATCGAATAATCAAGAAAGGATTTTTTCATTTCGTTTTCGATATCGATATGGTGTATCCGTTGTTCAATCAGTTCCTGATCAAAGGCCTCGTCTTTCATCGACGAATCGTCCTTGTGGTTCATCTGTTTCATCCTCCTGGATTCAAACTTGTCATACCGCCGTTATGGTTCCGGCTGTTGCGGGCGCACAGTCAGCGGTCTGTCCTGCGGGAGAACAGACCCCCCGCGCGTGATTTTTCCGATAGTTTTTCAAACCGATCGCCGAGATACTGCTTGAGCAGATCGGTGAGCGACTGGGCGGTTTGCTCGTCCAGCCGCGCTAATGGGATTGCCTCCAGCCGGTTTTTACCCCAGCTGACTGCCAGCACACCGCGAAATTGATAAACCGAACAGCCCTCGCTGAACGATATCGTTTCGCGGCATTGGCCATCCTCAAACGTGAAATCTTGTTCGGTTACAGTGACTTGATAATGCGGGGAAGAGGAAGCTTTTCGCGCGGCAAATTTGCGGTTGATATGATCGGGGTATTTCCAAAGCAGAATCGCAATTGCCACACAAAGCGCCAGCATCGCCCAGTGCATCAGCGTCTGCGGCGGAATAAACATAAAGAATACAATCACAATCGCCGCTCCCTGCAGATTCCTGCGCGAATCGATTTTGTTTTTGCGGTCTACGGCACATGCCGCATTGTAAAAATCCTCCCAGCGGCTTTCAAAGGAAAACGAAAGCGCGCCATTCGTCCCCACTTCGCTCACACTGCATACCTCGGCTTTCTATATTTTTTGCTTACATCCTCCAACAGCGTCTCCAGCTTTTCCAGTTCCTCCGGCGAAAGCTGATCTTTTGGGATCAGCAGGCACCGTTTGGTATCCAGCATCACTAGAAAAAGCGAATCCGTGCTTTTGATTTCGCGGATGGATTCCCATGGCGTATCCGCCTTCTGTTCGCCCACATGCTCGGTGAGTTTGTCCTCGTAGAAATCCAGCAGGATATCACTTTGGAGATAGGGCGTAGCAGCGTGCTGTTTGGTAAGCACCCGTCTAAGCGACTTTTTGTAAAAATAGCGGTAATACAGAATGCTGTAAAGCCCCATCAAGATCATGATGGCAACCACCACATAGAAAAATCCGCTTCCTTCGATCTGCTGGGCAAGCAGGGCAGCCAGAAATGCGACGCCGAACACCAGCTCGACCCATCCAATCAAAACCGTTTTTTTCCTGCCTTTTTTGACGCTTTCAGCACCCATCACAAGATGAAACTGAATATAATCCTCCAGCGGGATACGGAATTTCAGCGAAAACAGCGGCTGTTCACTGCCTGTGTTTTCAATTTGATCGTTCGCTTTGTTTTCGTCCATTAGGCCCCTCCTTAGATATCCAGATTCTGTACATACTTCGCATTTTGTTCGATGAATTCTCTGCGCGGCGCAACCTTATCGCCCATCAAAATGGTAAAGGTTTCGTCCGCCTGCACCGCATCGGAAAGTTCCACACGAATCATCGTTCGATTTTCCGGGTTCATCGTGGTTTCCCAAAGCTGTTCGGGATCCATTTCACCAAGACCTTTGTAACGCTGAATGTCGCATTTTCCGTTGCCGTCCGGGCAGAGCTCTTTGATGTATTCATCGCGCTGTTTATCAGAAAATGCATAGCGCACCTGTTTTCCGCGGCTGACTTTAAACAGCGGCGGCTGTGCGATGCAGATATGTCCCTCTTCAACCAGCGGACGCATGAATCGATAGAAGAACGTCAAAAGCAGGGTGCGGATATGCGAGCCGTCGACGTCGGCATCGGCCATGATGATGATTTTTCCGTAACGCAGTTTGGTAAGATCAAATTCATCACCCAATCCGGTTCCCAGCGCCGTTACAATCGGCATCAGCTTTTCGTTGCTGTAAACTTTTTCGAGTCTTGCTTTTTCCACGTTGAGCATTTTTCCCCAAAGAGGGAGGATCGCTTGGAATTTACGGTCACGTCCCATCTTTGCGGAGCCGCCTGCGGAATCACCCTCGACGATGTAAATCTCGGTTCCATCCTGACCCTGCTGTGAGCAGTCGGCCAATTTGCCGGGCAGAGCGGCTGTTTCCAGCGCAGATTTGCGGCGGGTGAGTTCGCGCGC
>CALLQM010000295.1 GCA_938014855.1 uncultured Clostridia bacterium
CTCCTTTACGTTTTGAGCACATTGCGGCGGCGCATGGTGTTTTCAGACGGTTCTGCCACCGGGGTATGAAGGGTTCCTCTTCCGGTGGTTGGTTCCAGCATCTCCCCGGTTTCTTCGTCCACCATAAGGCAGGCCGTGTGCTTGCGGACGATGTTTTCCTCCAGCATCTGCTTATCGGCGTAGACCACCTTTCGGTGCGCTTTTTCCTCCACAGTATAAGGCTCTCCAAAACGAATACCCCAATCAAGGAACAGCCGCAATTTTGTCCTCATGGGATGGGTGCCGGTTTTCATCACAACAAAGTTACCCTTGGGAATGGATTTTAGTTCATCAGGCGTCATGAGGGGACGCTCCATCATCTGTAAGGACTGGCTGGGATCGTTCTTTCCGCGGCTTACGCTGCCACTCATGACGGTGCGGCTGCCCAATGCTTTACTCAGCACTTCGGCGGTTTGACTGTTGGGAGCGAATCCACCGAAGATGGTGTCCTGGCAGTTGTCCACGATGATTTCCGAACCCTCTTTGCCGTAATTCTTTTCGAGCTGACCGAAGGACTGGATGATCGGTACCATCGCAAGCCGGCGTGAGCGGCTGGCTGAAAAAATCAGCTCCAGTGACTCGATGGCTGGGAGCGTTCCGAGCTCATCGCAGTAGAACATCACGCGGTTTTTCAGTTTACCGCCGTTTTCATCCGCAACGGCAAGGATCTCCCGGTAGAGCTGTTGGATCATAAGGCTGACCATGAAATACTTGGTCAAATCTTCTTCGGGAAGTACGATAAACAGAGCGGATTTTTCATTACAGAATTTCTCCGCATCAATGGCTGTTTCAAAACAGAGAATCTGTTCCATTTCGGAGTCGAGAAAGGAATTCAACCGGGATAGCACAGTGGAGAGTACCGATGCCATGGCCTGCTCTGCGGAATTTAGGGCCGCTCCTGCAAACCAGCGAGCCTTGTGGTCGGAAGGCAGTTTGTCCATTAATAGCTGGAACTGGCTTTTCCCCTTTACCTTGCTGGGCGCCAGCAAGTCCTGAACCAATTTGAACACGCTGATGATATGGCGGCAGTCCACCTTTTTCCCATCTGCCTCAGTGGGCGGCAGATACTCGGCAATCAGCAAAATCACTGAGGAGAGGAGTCCTTCAGCAGCATCATAAAAAAACTGATTTTGTCCGTAATTCTCCCCACTGGCGTTGATGATGGTTTTGGAGATAATCTTGGCGTATTTCTCTGCTTTCGCCTTTGCTACAAGGTTATTTTCGTCGGCAAGGTACGCATCCATGTAGGTGTTCACCAGATGGAGCATATTGTTGCCGTCTGAGCGAGTGGGATTTCGAAGATCGATAACCGCCACATGGTAGCCGTAGTAGTCGCGGGCGATGGCTCCGTAGTTCCGATACAGGTCGCCCTTGGTGTCGGTGGCCAGGAAACTCATACCGGAGGCACAGGCATATTCCAGATTGGGGTATAAAAAGTATGCGGTTTTCCCGACGCCGGACGCACCGATCATGAGACAGTGGACATCGTCCTTGTCCACCATTGCCGTGACTTTATTTTTTGCGCCTACGCTTCCGAGAATGATTCCCTGCTCGGCGGCAGTGGGGAGGCATTGCCCCTGCCTCCACAGCTCCGGCTGAAAGGGGATGTGCTGATAGGTATTTTTGATTTCCTGCTTAGAAGCGAACCGAGCCGTGCCATGCTGGCCGTCGCCCACCGTGCGGGACTTGATCCCGTTCAAGGTATAATAGTGAGCCAAAAGAGAAAGGCCGCCGATGACGAGAAACATCACGGCGGCCACTGCGATTAGAATGTAGACTTGAGATTGCATGGGGAACTCCTTTCGGTTTGGTATATTTTGTGGTACTATAAATCAAATGAGCTACATGAACAGAAATTTATCGGAGTGAGAAGCCAATTAGTACTTGCCAAATAGGAGGCATTTGAAATATTATGGCCGAAAAAAATGTGCTAGATTTTAAGAGCCGCGAAAAATTTAGAGAATGGCTCATTCAAAATCATAATAGAGAAACCGAATGCTGGGTAGTTACCAAACGTGGTAAGGAAAAACCCAAAGACGCTATTTGGTATTTGGATTCTGTTGAAGAAGCTCTGTGCTTTGGATGGATTGACACCACAAATAAGAAAATAGATGGTGTTACCATGCAGAAATTTATGCCCCGCGCGAAGAAAAGCCCGTGGACCGAACTAAATAAAGAAAGATGCCGCAGGCTTGAAAAGTTAGGACTTATGACAACATCAGGAAAAGATGCACTTCCTGATATGTCGGATACAGGGTTTATCATTGATGATGATATAGTGCGGGCGTTTGAAGCAGTTCCTCCTGCGTGGGAATACTTTCGGAAATGCCCTATGCTGTATCAACGGGTTAGAATTGATTCCATCCAACGTGATAAGAAAAGGGATATAGAAGTTTACCAAAAAAGACTCAAGAAGCTGATTGAAAACTCTAAGCAGAATAAAATGTTTGGAGATTGGAACGACTATGGCAGATTGCTGGAGTATTAGGATGCCCTTCAACAAATCTCTATTTGCGTGAGGGCATAAATAGAGCAGGCTTTCTTAGTGTGTCTATTCATTAAACCTTATAGAAAAGTAGGAGCAGTCAATAATCTTGACCGCTCCTTTTTGCCTACACCATCTTCATCCCTAAGCCGCTATGCCTTTGCTGTGCTGCCGCTGTTAAATCGTCATTCCAGTCCTTTGTCTGTGAGATAAGCCGCTCAGAAACATATCCTTTTTCTGTAAGTTGACTTTTCAGCCGCCCGCTTGCCTTGTGCCCGGCTTCATCATTATCCAAACAGAACGAAACCTGTCGGAGCCGTGGGTGCTGCTCCAGCATCCATATCATCGCATGACCACCGACACCGCAGAGAGCCACATAGTTGTGTTCCTGCCAATCCTGGGGATGAAGGGTGATATAGGACAGTAAGTCGATGGGAGCCTCAAACACATAGAGACGGTTGCTTGTGCCGATGTGGTGGAAGCTGTAGTTTGGATCGCAGCTATCCACATTTCCCTTGAAGCCGGTTCCCTCGGTATAGAGCCCGCGCTTGTGGGCATGGCGGGGAACGCCGTTCTCATCGTATCCTACAAAAACGGCGTTATGGTATTCCTTCATACCGTCCTTGGATTTTTCACAGCTCTCATACAGGAGCTTTGCCTTGGCAAAGTAACTGACCACTTCACGGTCGATGAGCCGGGTTTTCACCAAGTAAGCATAGACGCGGCGCATATCGCTGTGGGGATTCGGGAGGGCAAAGGGCTGTTTCCGTTCCTGCTTCTTTTGCGAAGCGGGCCGGTAAATTTCGTCTTGCTCACCGCCCAGTAGCATGGTCACGGCTTCGGGGAAGGTGAGACCATAGAAGTTCCGCACGAAGTCAATGGCATACCCGCCGCTCTCTACGGAGTGATCGTACCACTCGTTCCCACGGACGGTGATGCTATGGTCGGCCTCCAGCCGCTTATCACGGCCGCTGGGGATCAGCTTCTCACCCTGCCGCTGGAGAAAGTCCACAAGGTCCACATTGTTAGCACGGTATTTCTGGTCATCCGTAAAATGCACATATACACCCATGGGCGTACCTCCTATCTATGGCGAGTGCCGATTCTATGAAAAAAAGCCGCCCTTTTCACAGGACGGCAATGGCTTTGAAGCAATTTTCCCTTGATGGGTGGCCGCTTGATTTTCTTTTTCTGTTTCTTCACGGTTATCCTCCAATCGTTATAATGACATGGTCTGTTCGTTGTCATCCCTCGCATGGCCCTGCGCCTGCTTTTTCTCACGGAGCTTGCGGAGAAGCTTCCGGTCGGTTCGCTGGCCGGGCGGTTTCAGCGGCGGGGCGTTGTCTGCAAAAACACGGCTCATGTGATGCAGGAGCCGTGTTCCCGCCAGCAGAACGGAGGGGTCTTTGAAATCATCCATATGGTCGAGGAAAAATTGGGCATAAATGTTGCCCTGTGCTGCCGAGAGGGTAAACCAACGGACGGCAGTTTCCTTGTTTTTGGGGACATCTTTTCCCATCAGATACAGCTTGCCGAGAGTGTACTGTGCATACTGATTCCCCTGTTCTGCGGCAGCCGTCAGCAATTGCAGGGCAGTCTGAATATCCTTTGGCACATCCTCGCCCATGAGGTAAATCTTGCCCAGCCGGTACTGTGCAAATTGATTGTCCTGACCGGCAGACCGTTTTAGATAATCCAGAGCTTTGGGGACATCCTTCGGAACATCCTCCCCCTTGAAGTAGAGGACGCCGAGGGCATATTCAGCAAATTGGTTCTTTCTGTCGGCGGCAAAGGTCAGCCAGCGAATGGCGGACTCCACATCTTTCAGTACGCCCTCACCGCCGAGATACAGCTTGCCGAGCCGGTATGCGGCAAAGTCATTGTCCTGTCCTGCCGACAGGGTATAGAGCCGTATTGCCTCTGCGATATTCTGCGGAACGTGCTGTCCCTTTTCATAGAGCTTGCCGAGAAAATATGCGGCATAGGGATTCTCAGCCTCCACCGCTTTTCTGAGGTAGCCGAGGGCTTTCTCCACATCCTGCGGCGGTGCTTTTTCATCGGAGAGGATGAGTTTGGCAAGCTGATAGCAGGCAAAGGGGTTTCCCACGGATGCCGCCTTATCAAAGTATTCCTTTGCCCTGGCTTCATCCTTGTCGGTACCCACACCATTCAGAAGCATCCAGCCCAAGCGGTATTGGAGCTTATCGTCATGGCTCTGTTCCTCCAAGGCAACAAAACCGAGAAAGGCTTCCTTGAAACGGCGGTCAGAGTCCTGCTGATTTTTTACACAGCCGATTCCGTCCCGCAGCATTTTACCAAGTTCAAAACTTGCATAGGGGAAGTCCTGGTCTGCGGAGCGGGTATAAAGGGTAAAGGCTGTTTCATGATCCTGATCCACACCCTTGCCATGGTAATACAGACCGCCGAGGGAATACTGTGCGTACTTATAATTCTCATCTGCGGACGGGGTGAGCCAGTCTGCCGCCTGCAGATAGTCCTGTTCTGTGCCAAGTCCTGCGGCAACCATTTTACCAATGCGGTATTCGGTGTATTTCCAAGCCTTTTCTTCCTCGGCCCCATGGAAAACAGCGAGAGCCTTTTCGTACCAACGATAGGCTTCATCGACATCCGCTTCGCAGCCAAGACCATCGGCAGACATTCTGCCAAGGTCATATAGGGCAAGGGGGTTATCTGCCTCCGCTTCCGTGAGGAAGAGCTCACGGGCTTTTTCAAAATCCTGCGATATCCCGGCATCCTCATCGCCGTACAAATATTGCTTTGCCTGTTTGTAGCCATCTGTCCACCATGAGCCGGAAGATTCCTTATTGGCAGAGGTTTCATCGCTGGAGGGCTGCCCTCCGGAATCATCTATCGGTTCCTGATCTTCTTCATCTGCCATATCGGAGAGGGGCATCTCCAGATCGTTCTCCGGCTCCGGCAGGGCTGTTTCCAAGGATGCCGGTTCCTCAAAGGTCATGCTCTCCATCAGCAGGGCTTCCTGGATGACCATGTTGCGGATGGGCTTAAAATCATCACAGCGGGAAAGGGGCGGCGGCTCAGATGGGGTTTCTGTGTAGATGGATTCGATTCGGCCCCTGGCTTCCCACCACAGATGGTAGGCTTCCGAGACACGGCTGTCCTGTGCCAGCTCATCCACAATTTCGTCCACGATATTTTTCAGGTCCGGCTTGAGGTAGCCGTACTGTTTTTTGCCACTGACCGTTTGCAGACGCTCGGCAAGGTGTGTGAGGAGCTGCTCCATGCGGTCGCTTTGTAAAACGCCGCCTTTCATCTGACGGATCATCTCCCGCATGGACTCGGCCGCCTGTTTCTTGAGGTCGTCCCGCCGCTGTGTCTTTTCTCCATAAAGCGGTATAAGCTCTTGACGGAAAATCTCATTTGCCAGAGAGGACTTCATTTTTTTAATGCCCTGTTTGGTGAGATAGCCCTCTCCCTGGTCGGTGCTATAGCAGACCATGTGGATGTGGGGATGGTGGGACTCGTTGTGGAAAGCGGCGTACCATTTGAGGTGGTCCGGATGGATTTTTAGGTTCTCCGCAATCTCCACAGCCTTTTCGGAAAGCAGAGCCTTCCATGCAAGTGCATTGTCATATCCCATCTGTGCGGCATCCTCACGGCGCGGGGAGCTAATCGGCGTCCACACATTTCCGGTGTGACCGGCTACTTCATCAGCGACCTGTGATAAAACCAGCGGCTCGTCACCCGCTGTGAATAAGCCATGTCTGTCAAACTTTTCGACACGGGGACGGTTTGCAATGTAGTCCAGATATTTCTCCCGGCCGCTGATTTTATCAAGATGCTGTTCCAATGCAATGGTGATGAATTCAGAGGCGTTTCCCCGGTTGGGATTTTCAAGGTAATCCTCATATTCAAATAAATCCTTGGCATCGGGAAACTCCCGTAGTATCTGTGCAATCCAATCTTTTTGTTTTTTGGTGGAGTGCCAGAGCTTATGACCGCTATCCATTTTTTCTACGCCGTCGCGGGTGGCGATGTATTTGACGAGGTTACTTAAATGGGCGGCAGTCTTTTCCCCGCCTTTGAGATAGGGGCACTTGAGAATGATGCGGGCCATTATTCTTCCGCCTCAGGGCTGCTCTGGAAATCCACCGCATCGTCCAGACGGATTTTTCCTCTGGTCCGTTTTACCTCGGTAACACACCGACCGCGGAGCCGGTGCAGTTCCTCATCCGTAATATCCAGCGTAGTTGCCAGCAGATGCATCATCATGCTGATTTCCACAGAAAGCCGAAACAGGTTGTTTGCCACCCGGTTCTCGGTCTTTTGCAATGTACCCTGGATGGATGCAAGCAAAGCCTTGGAGAGATAGGAGGAGATGTCCTCCGTCCCAAGGTAGCCCATATAAAAGCTAAGTGCCTTTTCAATAAACTCGCTGCGGCTCTTGCAGTTATCCTTTGGCAGCCAGCCATCCAGCCGTTCCATGGTTTCGGGGTACAGCCAGACCGCCGTCCGTTCCTTATTATTTTTCATGTGAAATCCGACCTTTCTTGGGGGTCCACCTATGAGGTGACCGTGCAAATTCCTTTGTTTGCTTACGTTTTCGTAGATTTCGACCACCCCCGC
>CALLQM010000296.1 GCA_938014855.1 uncultured Clostridia bacterium
AATCATCAGCGCCGCCTGCCCCTGAACTTCAAGACTGCTGTTCACTTTCCTGTAGACCTCTTTTTTGAACATTTCCTGTGTTAAAGCGGCTAAAGCAGGATACTTTATCGAATCGTAAGCTGTATGATAAAAAATCAGCATCACAACAAGGGTGATGTCCAACACGGCGGAAACATTGCATAGAACAGAAAAAACGCCCAAGACCACTATTCCTGTAATTTCCATATAGAGGAATATCGCTTTTCGAGAATATCGATCCACCAAACTCCCTAAATAGGGTGAGGCAAAAAACACTAAAATCATCGTTGCCATCGTCAATAACCCATATAAAACGGATTGTTTCAATTGATCAATCAGCAGCCAGACAATCAAATAGGAAGTGATGCCGGTACCTACGGTGGAAATCAAATTAGCGGCAAGCAACAGTTTCAACTTTCGCAATTACAAATCACCCATTTTGGTTTCCAAATGCACACGATGGAATTAGATAAAAGACAAATAGATTTTGGGGTACAGAATGGAAAAGGCTGTTTTCTTTCATTTCATCACGCTCCGTATTTAAAACTCATGATTATAAATGTGACATCCACCTGCTTTTTATTTTTTTCTTTATAATATCAATCACCACACTGGCGCAAACAAACAATAGAATGCATACAATAAACACGCAAGCCCAGCCATCATGTTGAAGGTTCCCGATTTTTCATTGTTTGATTTCAACATCATGAAGAACAAACCGGAAAAGAAAAATCCGATAAACCAGCCGATTGGAATTTGGACAAAAGCTAAAATAAAACCAATAATCCCTGTCGTTTGAAAAACTTTAGGTGCAAATTCGCGCAAAAGTATTCCCGCCCTTTTTTTGTATCATAGCACATCTAATCTGCAAAATAAGGAATTCAAGTGAATCTTTCACTATTCATTTTATCCTATTAATCGAGGTTCACGAAACGAATGCAATACCAGATCCGCAAAAGCATCCACAGCAGGCAGCTGCCACTTTTTCTTTTTGATAAGCATCTGGGAATAAAGCGGGTCGAGGTATTGAGAATGAGGAAGGATTTTCAGTTTACCGCTTTCCACTTCGTCTTTCACCGTAATGTAAGGCAAAACAGAAAATCCGAGTCCGCTCATGACCGTTTGTTTTATTGCTTCGATGCTCCACAACTCCATCGTTGGAAAGTAATGAATATCGTTTTTAAAGAAATATTTTTCAAACATGGTTCGATAGCTGCAGTCTTCTTCATT